>DOYB01000135.1 GCA_003518745.1 Selenomonas sp.
TCGCTGTCCTCGCGGTTTACATAGTGCAGATCGTTGGTCACCACCAGACCGATACCGTACTTACGTGCCAAGTCAATGAGTCCGATATTTGCCTTGCGTTCCTCGGAAAGCTGGTGGTTCTGTATTTCAATAAAAAAATTATCCTTACCGAATATATCCAGATATTCCCTGACAAGTTCATCAGCATGGTCTGGATTATCCTGTATGATTGCCTTTGGAATCTCACCTGCCACGCAGGCGCTTAGGCAAATAAGGCCCTCATGATATTTTCTGAGGATTTCCTTGTCAATGCGGGGCCGATAGTACATGCCCTCTATATTGGCAAGCGATACCAGCTTGACCAGATTGCGATAGCCCACTTGATTCTCTGCCAAAAGAATCAAATGATAGTACCGGATACCATTGACCTCCGCACGTTCCTGCCTGGCACCCGGAGCAAGATAGACCTCGCATCCGATTATGGGCTTTACCCCCTGTTTTTTCGCCTCTTTATAGAAATCAATGACACCATACATGGCTCCGTGGTCGGTGATGGCGATGGCATCCATACCAAGCTCCTTGGTACGTCGGATCAGTTCCGGAATCCGGCTGGCTCCGTCCAGCAAACTATATTCCGTATGTACATGTAGGTGCACGAAGCTCCCCTTCAAAGTATCCGACTCCATCGTAATCACCACACAATCTAAATATTAATCTATATTATAACGCAATGGCGATGCATTCGCTAGTCCCCAGTTTTACCGGTGACAAAACCTAAAAAACCATCAAAGACTGAACATCTGATGGCTTTTATTTATTCTTCAGTTCTATCTTCCGCAACCAACAGAACTTTTTCTGTACCCGCAGGAGAAACCGTTATTTCGTCATTGTTCATATAATCAAAGAAATCATAATAAGATATCTTATCAGCCAAATAGAGCAGGCTTTGAACACCTATTGCACCGCCCTTAATTCCATTGTTGGATTTAGATATTTCTTCAAGATTATTCTTGAAGCCACCTTTTAAGAAAGAAGTGATAAACAGGAACGAAAAGTCTTTTTCTTTTTTATTAAAATTTTTCCACCACTCATTAGGAGGGAGTTTAGGCTTTCTAAGTGTAGCCCCGCAGTTTAGAATAGGTGCTTACCGCGACTTTTAAGCAAATTCCCTTGTCATATTTCTACGCTTCTCTTTTGCTCTCGGCAAAAGTTTGGTATTCTGGCTATTGACATTGCGATTCCTCCACCACCGCCTACGGCGGTCCCCCCTGATGGGCGGACTATTTTCCCTATCCCGGCAAATTCATTATTTATTCTATCCACTAACTACTTCAAACTATGTTCTGACATCTACCCATCTCTTAAATCAGCTTAAGGGGGAATTGGGCATATTTTTCATTCCACTCTGCAATGCTTAGGACCTCAAGAGAATCTATCAGATTTTCTTGAAGTCCTACCTGCTGTTGCAAAAGAAAAGGCAACCTGCCTTTCAGCCTATTTCGGACGATATTGCGCATAACACTATTGCCACTTATATGCTCAAGGATGTATATGAATCTTTTCTTTTTATGTTCTCCTCTCCGTATAGCTTGCAGATAATAGCTGCTTTCATAGTATTTTCTGGCTACATTATCAATGCGTCTATCATCCATTGGCTTGAACGCATCGGGATTGGCTGCATTAGCAAGATTAGCATTTTTGTACTCAACCAGTAATAATTCGTCAGTTGTTTCTACAACAAAGTCAACATCATGAAGAATACTGAGCTTTGCATTATGGAAAATAACGTTTAGCTGATCAGTAGCCCAGGAAGCTGATGAGAAATCTATCTCACAGGAATGATTTTCGTCACTAAAAATCTGAGACATTTCAATCACCCACCTGCAATCCATATACTTCATCCAGTAATTTATTATAGGCTTCCATAATTGTATTATGCTCTAATTCATTGAATTGTCCTTTAGTTTCGCATTTCACATCATCGTCCTCTATATAGAGAGAATGGTAAGCTACGTTATCGTTTTTTTTCTGCCGCACATTAAAGTATGTAGCAAAAAGATAGCTATGCGTACTGACAAAAATCTGCACTCCATGACGAGAGAGTTCTAACAAACATTCAACAATAACAGGAATATATTCCGGATTGAGATTTGCCTCTGGTTCATCCCATAGCAGCACACTATTTTCTGTAATATTTTCATTCATTATGAGCTGCCACAGAAGACCTACTTTTTTAAATCCTTCTGCTTCCACGGCAAAATCCACTAATGTTCCATCATGTTTACGAATGAAAAATTCATCATTTTTTATTTCAACAGTACCATCCATTATGGCTTCCAGCTTAGGCAAGATACTTATAGCAATCCTAGGAGTTTCCTTAAGTGTCCATTGATTAGCCAAACGAATACTTTCCGTCAATGTCATATCAAAGGGGAATTCTCTGTACTTATCCTCCATAGCTAATAACCCCTTAGCATGTGTCAGCATATCTTTAACAGGCAAAAATACAGCCTGAGTTATACTTCCATCATTTTCAAGCTCTAACACCATATCTTCTGCTTCTTTGTTATACTGCAATATGAGGTTATTACTACCACGCTTAAAATAATCTTCAAATGACACTTTCTCTTTGTTTTTTACTGAAACATCTGCATAAACAGCCTTCAGCAATTGTGTCTTTCCTACGCCATTCTTGCCAATAAAAACATTAATACCTCGGCCGGGGAACACTTCTACATGCTTGAAAACAACAAAATTATCCAATTTTATTTTCGTTATAGCCATGATATCACCTCAAATCTTCGCCAGCATATTGTATTTCTTCCCCTTGACGGTCTGTACCTTCTCGTAGTTCACCTTTACGCCGTCATCGAGGTCGATAGTGATGCGTTCCAGTGCGGGGGCGGAGAGTTGTTCGTCGTAGGCTTGGCATTCTTTCAACAGCTTTTGCAGTTTCTCTCGGCGTTTGGTGGCTTTGCCTATTCCTTTTCTTCTCCAGTATGCCTACCTCCATGAGAATCCCCCTATAAATCGATTCGCTGCCTGAGGAACAAGTACGCATAATCTATCGGATTTACCTGAGATGAATCGCTCATTTTCCCCAGATTATAATTCCATGTTTCACGCCAGATATATTCGATTGGCTCAAATCTCCCAATAATATCATAATTTTATCACAAATTAGCCGTTTTTCCAATTCGAACTAAAGCGTATTTTGTCCATAAATTACGCAAAAAAGGAGCAGAGATTTATGTATTCTCTGCTCCCTGAATATATAACTTCTAAAACACAGGCGAACATTCTCCATTTCACTTTTGGCAAATACCATTTTTCACACAAAAACCCCCAAGAGCCACAAATACGACTCTTGGGGGGAATTCAATTCTCACACCAACTCGATAATCACCATCGGAGCAGCGTCGCCGCGACGGGGGCCGAGCTTCAGGATGCGGGTATATCCGCATGTACGATCAGTATATTTCTCTGCTACTTCAGTGAAGAGCTTATGCACAACACCTTCGTCAGCAATGGTCTCCAACACCTGACGGCGGGCACTCAAGTCACCACGCTTTGCCAGCGTAATGAACTTCTCGGCAAACTTGCGAAGCTCCTTTGCCTTAGCCTCAGTCGTCTCTATGCGGCCATATCTGAAGAAGGAGGTGAGAATACTCTTGAAGAGCGCTTTACGGGCTGCGGAATTGCGCCCTAACTTTCTATAGCTCATGTAATCTCCTCCATACTATCAGGGCAAATTAGGTAAACTGCCCTATCTATTAGCCTTCCCACATATCTTAATCGTTGCCCTCGTACAAGGACAATCCAAGCTCATCCAGCTTCTTCTTGACCTCTTCCAGGGACTTGCGTCCAAGGTTGCGCACCTTCATCATATCGTCCTCCGTCTTGGTAACAAGATCGGCAACGGTATTGATGCTCGCACGCTTCAGGCAATTAAAGGAGCGGACAGAGAGATCCAGATCCTCAATTGTCATATCCAGAACCTTTGAGGTATCATCGACTTCCTCCTCTGGGAAGGAAATCTCCTCCTCCTCCTCTTCCGGCAATCCGTCCATGCTCTGGAAGAGCTTGAGATGCATAACCAGAATTCCGGCCGCCTTGGACACTGCTTCCTCGGGACGCAGCGAACCATCTGTCCAAACCTCGAGTACGAGCTTGTCATAGTCCATTACGTTTCCGACACGAGTATCCTGCACCGTGTAATTGACTCGCTGAACCGGGGAGAAAATCGAATCGATAGGAATGATGCCGATGACATCATCCGGCTTCTTATTCCTTTCAGCGGCCACATAGCCCCTGCCCCGCTCCACTGTCATCTCCATTTTGAGCTTACCGGTTTCGTTGAGGGTCGCGATGTGCAAATCGGGATTCAATATCTCAATCTCAGGATCGCACTCGATATCAGCGGCGGTTACTTCCTTTTCGCCTTCCACATCAATTCGGATGACCCTCGGCTCACTCCCCTGCATCTTCAAGCAAAGCTGCTTGAGGTTCAGCACGATATTGGTAACATCGTCACGAACTCCGGGAATAGTAGAAAACTCATGAAGAACACCGTCAATCTTGATGGAGGTTATAGCGGCTCCCTCAAGTGAAGAAAGGAGCATACGGCGCAGGCTGTTACCGAAGGTCGTTCCATAGCCGCGCTCAAGTGGTTCACAGATGAACTTGCCATATCTGGCATCTTCACTTATTTCCGCTATTTCGATTCTGGGTTTTTCGATGTCTATCATCTAAATTATCCTCCTTTAGCGAGTGGTTAGTGGTTAGTTCATAGTGATTAGTTATCAGCGAATGAATTAAAGAAAACTACCCACTTTTCACTATTACCTGGAGTACAATTCGACGATTGCCTGCTCATTGACAGGGACATCAATCTCATCACGGCTGGGGAAGCGCGTAACAGTACCTGTCAGCTTGTCCTGATCTGCGGTGAGCCATGCAGGAGCCGAAAGAGCATTGTTAGTCTCCCTGAGTTCCTTGAAGAACGCATTGCTCTGGCTCTTCTCCGCTACGGTAACAACATCACCGATGGAAACCAAAGCGGAAGGAATATCCAAGCGCTTTCCATTGACAGTGATATGACCATGACGGACAATCTGCCTTGCCTGCTTGCGAGTATTCGCAAGACCCAGACGGTATACTACATTATCAATGCGGCGCTCAAGAAGGCCGAGGAGATTCTCACCTGTGACGCCCTGCATTTTCTTTGCCTTGTCGTAATATCCACGGAACTGCTTTTCAAGCACTCCGTAAATGAACTTCGCCTTCTGCTTTTCCTTAAGCTGCAGGCCATACTCACTGACCTTGCGGTTTGTACGGCGAAGCTGGCGCTTGGACTCCTTGGAACGTCCGATAACGGCCGGCTCAATGCCCAAGGCACGGCAGCGCTTAAGTGCTGCTACTCTATCAATTGCCATCGATACTTACACCTCCTGTTATACTCTTCTGCGCTTCGGCGGACGGCATCCATTGTGCGGGATTGGGGTAACATCCTTAATCATGTTGACCTCGAGACCGGTTGCCTGCAAGGAGCGAATAGCTGCCTCACGTCCGGCACCCGGGCCCTTGACATAAACCTCAACCTGCTTCAATCCATGCTCCATCGCAGCCTTTGCGGCAACCTCGGCCGCCATCTGCGCAGCAAAAGGAGTGCTCTTGCGGGAGCCACGGAAGCCCAAACCGCCGGCACTCGCCCAGGAAAGTGCGTTTCCGCTCTTATCGGTGAGCGTAACGATGGTATTGTTAAACGTGGAACTGATATGTGCCACGCCATACTCAACATTCTTGCGGACTTTTTTCTTGGTCCGTGTCGTCTTCTTAACTGCCACCAGTCAAACCTCCTTAATCCTTCTTCTTGCCTGCTACAAGCTTTTTCGGTCCCTTACGGGTACGGGCATTGTTCTTTGTGTTCTGCCCACGGACCGGAAGGCCAAGACGGTGACGACGTCCACGGTAGCAGCCGATATCAACGAGTCGCTTAATGTCCATCTGAATGTCGCGGCGAAGGTCACCTTCTACAACCACATTCTTGTCGATGGCATCACGAAGTTTTACAACTTCGTCCTCCGTGAGATCCCGAGTCCGCGTGTCCGGGTTGACACCGGTCATGGCGAGAAGATTTTGGGAAGTCTTAAGTCCGATGCCATAAATGTATGTCAGAGCATACTCGATTCTCTTGTCACGGGGTAAATCTACACCGGCAATACGTGCCATTATTCTGCACCTCCTTTCAATACTCTAATCAACCCTGTCTCTGCTTATGCTTAGGGTTTTCACAAATGACCATAACACGGCCTTTGCGCTTGATGATCTTGCATTTTTCGCAGATCTTCTTTACGGATGGCTTTACTTTCATCGCGTGAATCCTCCTGTTTCCTCAAATGCCGTCAATCGGGTATTTTACCACAAAGTTAAAGAATAAGCAAGACGAAAATCATATTTTCGTCAGCCCTTACACGCAAACTAAGTTCATCTGCGCCCTTCAGGCTTGATTCACTAAGTTTTTATGGTATGCAACAGAAATCATTTAAATCTGTAGGTAATCCGTCCACGCGTCAAATCATAAGGTGTCAGCTCAATGGTCACCCTGTCTCCGGGGAGAATACGGATAAAATTCATCCGAATCTTTCCCGAAACATGTGCCAGGACTACGTGGCCATTCTCAAGTTCAACCTGAAACATCGCGTTGGGCAATGCTTCAAGAACCTTGCCTTCCACCTCGATTACATCTTGTTTAGACATGTTTGCGTTTCCCTTCTCTCTCAGGCCTTCAACGCTTTAACCAAATCCTGCGTAACCTTGTCGATGGCCTGTCTTCCGTCTACCTCTTTGTAAATGCCCGCTTTCTGATAATACTCAATCAACGGACGCGTAGATGCTTCGTAGACTGAGAGCCGGTTTTCCATAGTTTCTTTTGTGTCATCAGCACGCTGGTAAAGTTCCCCGCCGCACTCATCGCAAACCCCTTCCTTTGCAGAGGGATTGAAGCTCACATGATAGGTGGCTCCGCAGGACTTGCAGATGCGACGCCCCACGGCACGCTCCACCAAATCAGAAGCAGGGACGGAAATATTGAGAACCGCATCCAATGCGAGCCCGAGATCCTTCATAATGCCTGAAAGCGCATCGGCCTGTTCCACTGTACGCGGGAACCCGTCAAGGATGCAGCCCTTCTTGCAATCGTCCTTTGCCAAACGCTCACGGACGATGCCAATGGTAACTTCATCGGGAACAAGCTTTCCCTCATCCATGCAGGCCTTCGCCTGCTTGCCAAGCTCTGTGCCTTCCTTGACTGCCGCACGGAACATGTCGCCCGTGGAAATGTGGGGAACGCCCAGTTCTTTGACCAGATTTGCCGCCTGTGTGCCTTTGCCGGCACCAGGAGGCCCCATCAACAGGATATGCATTTTTTTCCTCCTAGTCAGAAGCCTTCAAGAAACAACGCGATGCTAGATTGCTTTAGCCATCGCGTCATTTCCCAGTTGCTCCTTATTTCATGAAACCTTCATAGTGCCTCATGACGACCATAGCCTCAATCTGCTTCATGGTGTGGAGCGCAACGCTCACCACGATTAGAAGCGCGGTTCCGCCAAAGTAGACGCCCTGGATATGAGTCAGTCCGCCTATCATTGTGGGCAGCACTGCTATGAAAGCCAGGAATACGGAACCGGCAAGAGTAATGCGCGTCAGAACATGATCTAAATAATCCGCGGTAGGCTGACCAGGTCTGATACCCGGTATGAAACCGCCGTATTTTTTCAGATTCTCTGCCATATCCGATATCTTTACGGTAACCGCAGTATAAAAATAAGTGAAGAAAATGATGAGCGCGACGTATATTGACGTCTGCAACGGTGTTCCCCACTCAAGATAACTGGCAACGGTTTTTACCCAGGGTACATCAATAAACTGGGCAATGGTTACCGGAAACATCAGCACGGATGACGCAAAGATAATTGGTATCACACCCGCCTGATTGACCTTCAGGGGGATGTGGCTGGAATGCCCGCCGACTGCTCTCTGGCCGACAATCCGTTTCGTATAGGTAATGGGAATCCTTCTATAGCCGGTTTCGACAAAAATGACGAACACTATCATCGCCAAAGCGATGACACCGAACAAGAAAGCACTGAAATAGCTGACTGTACCGGCCTGCAGGTAGCTGTATATCGTTGCAATATTATTTGGCAGAGCGGCAACTATACCCGCGAAGATTATGAGGGATATGCCGTTGCCAACTCCCTGGGCCGTTATCTGCTCACCGATCCACATGAGTAATACTGTGCCTGCGGTGAGGGTGATGGCGATTATCAGGATATTTACCGGATTCGGATTCAGGATCGCCGCCTTCAATCCGATGGACATGCCGATTGCCTGAAAAAAAGCAAGTACGACAGTAAGGTATCGTGTCACCTTAGTGGTTTTCTTGTGCCCCTCTGCTCCCTCTTTGGACCATTGCTCCAGTGTGGGTATGACCACTGTCAGAAGCTG
Organism: Selenomonas sp.; assembly: GCA_003518745.1. Classification (GTDB taxonomy): domain Bacteria; phylum Bacillota; class Negativicutes; order Selenomonadales; family Selenomonadaceae; genus UBA9786. The sequence continues at coordinate 8,488 of DOYB01000135.1, forward strand.
CATGATGATGGCAGCGTTTATGTACGGCGTGATACTCATAGCAAATATGGAGAACTTGCTGAAAGCTCCACCTGAGAACAAATCCAAGAGACCGAAGAGGCTTCCGTTGTTGAACAGCTGCTCAATAGCTGTGGGGTCGACTCCCGGCACCGGAATGTGCGTTCCCATCCTGAAAACGGCGAACATAATCAATGTGAAGGTTATCTTCTGCCTGAGCTCAGGAATCTTGATGACATTCGAAAGGGCCGAAAGCACCTCACATCACCTCAACATTCCCGCCTGCTGCCTTAATCTTCTCCTCTGCGGATTTGGTAAAGCCATTGGCACGGACTGTGAGCTTCTTTGTAAGTTCACCTTTACCCAGAATGCGGATGCCGTCCTGAACATTCTTGAGAATACCGGATTCTACCAAAGCCACCGGATCAACTGTAGCACCGTCATCGAAACGGTTCAGTGTCTCCACGTTGACCTCGGCAAAGGTCTTTGCCCAAATGTTCTTGAACCCACGCTTCGGGATTCTGCGATACAGAGGCATCTGACCGCCTTCAAAGCCTGTACGGACACCACCGCCACTGCGAGCCTTCTGACCCTTCATACCACGTCCCGAGGTCTTGCCGTTACCGGAACCGAGACCGCGGCCAACGCGATTGCGGACCTTGCGGGAGCCCTCTGCAGGAGCCAATTCATGTAATTTCATAACAATGCACCTCCTTCGTATCAGTCTGCGACTTCTTCCACTGTTACCAAGTGCTGCACCTTATGAAGCTGTCCGCGAATTTCCGGGCAATCCGGCAACACCTTTACGGAATTGAGCTTGCGGAGACCAAGGGAGCGCACGGTACGACGCTGAGTTTCCGGTCTGCCGATCAAGCTTCTGGTAAGAGTAACCTTTACTTTTGCCATTGCTCTGTCTCCCCCTTATCCCAAGATTTCCTGTATCGTCTTGCCGCGAAGCTCAGCCACGACCTCAGCACGCTTGAGCTGCTCCAATCCCTTCATAGTGGCGCGCACCATGTTGTTCGGATTGGAGGATCCCAGCGACTTCGTAAGGATGTCATGTATACCTGCAAGTTCCAACACTGCACGGGCAGGACCGCCGGCAATAACTCCGGTACCTTTTGCAGCCGGCTTCAAAAGCACGCGGCCAGCACCGAAGATTCCAAGAATCTCGTGGGGAATGGAACGATCCCTCAAGGCAACCTCGATGAGATTCTTCTTTGCATCTTCAACACCCTTGCGGATAGCTTCAGGAACCTCTGCTGCCTTGCCAAGGCCTACGCCGACCTTACCGTTCTTGTTTCCTACAACGACCAATGCGCTGAAGGAGAAACGGCGGCCGCCCTTGACAACCTTTGCAACGCGGTTGATATATACAACCTTCTCCTCAAATTCCGGAGTTTCATTCTCTCTTGCCATTCAATTACCTCCTTTGCAATCTTATTAGAACTTCAGTCCGGCTTCACGAGCTGCCTCAGCCAATGCAGCTACGCGGCCATGATAGACATAACCTCCACGGTCAAAAACAACCTCGGTAATGCCCTTCTCTACAGCCTTCTGTGCAACAGCCTTGCCAACAGCCTTAGCCGCTTCGACATTCCCGCCGTAGTTTTCAAAGCCCTTATCCATAGAGCTTGCAGACACCAGTGTCACACGCTTGTCATCGTCGATGATCTGCGCGTAGATATGCTTCAAGCTGCGGAATACGTTGAGACGCGGACGTGCTGCCGTACCGGCGATATGATTACGCACGCGAAGATGGCGCTTCTGACGTGCCTTATTCTTATCAGTCTTTTGAAGCAAAGTATTCACTCCTTTCAATCAATGGTCAATGATTATTTTTTACCCTTTGCGCCGGCCTTGCCTTCCTTGCGGCGGATGTGCTCACCGGCATACTTGATGCCCTTACCCTTGTAAGGTTCAGGCTCACGATAGCTGCGGATTTTGGCCGCCACAGCGCCAACAAGCTCCTTGTCGATACCGGAAACGACAATCGCGTTTGCCGAGGGAGCCTCGAAGTTAATGCCTGCAGGTGGCTCAACCACAACCGGGTGTGAGAATCCAAGGGAAAGATTCAGGTTTTTGCCCTGCTTCTGTGCCCTGTAACCAACACCATTGATTTCAAGATTCTTGGAGAAGCCTTCCGTCACACCGATCACCATATTGTTGATGAGGGTACGGGAAAGACCATGAAGACTCCTATGTGTCTTATCGTCGGAGGGACGCTCCACCGTAATGGTATTCCCTTCTACGGTCACTTTCATGTCCTGGTTGATTTTGCGAGAAAGCTCGCCTTTGGGTCCTTTTACTGACACCAGATTATCTTCCCCAACCTTGACTGTAACGCCAGCCGGGATAGTAATCGGTGCTCTGCCAATTCTTGACATCTATGCTACACCTCCCATTAATTTCTATTACCAAACGTAAGCGATAACCTCGCCGCCAAGCCCTGCTTTTCTGGCCTGCTTGTCGCTCATTATTCCCTTGGAAGTGGAAATGATGGCAACACCAAGGCCGCCAAGAACCCTGGGAAGCTCGGAGCACTTCGCATACTGACGAAGACCCGGCTTGGAAACACGCTTGATACCGGAAATTACCTTCTCACGCTGAGGTCCATACTTGAGGATTAATGTGATGATACCCTGCTTGGAATCCTCAGTGAAGGTGTAGTCCTTTATGAATCCCTCGTTCTTCAGCACTTCCGCGATAGCGGTCTTGAGCTTGGAACCGGGAATCTCAACTTTTTCATGATACACGGAGTTCGCATTGCGAAGTCGTGTAAGCATATCTGCTATAGGATCAGTCATTGCCATGAATCGATATCCTCCTTTGTCTTACCAGCTTGCCTTTGTTACACCGGGAATTGCGCCCTTATAGCTCTGCTCACGGAAGCAGATACGGCACATACCGAATTTCCTGAGATAGCCGTGGGGACGGCCGCAAATCTTGCAACGATTATAGCCGCGTGTCGAAAACTTGGGTTCTTTCTTCCATTTTTCGATCATGGATTTCTTTGCCACTTTTTTAGCCTCCTCTTACGCGCTGAAGGGCATGCCCATGAGCTTCAGAAGCTCGCGTGCTTCTTCATCGGTCTTTGCCGTAGTTACGATAACGATGTTCATTCCGCGGATCTTGTCAATCTTGTCATACTCAATCTCCGGGAAGATAAGCTGCTCCTTGAGGCCTACGGCATAGTTTCCGCGGCCGTCAAAAGCATTAGCGCTTACGCCACGGAAATCGCGGACACGGGGAAGCGCAACATTGATGAACTTATCGAGGAACTGATACATGCGAACGCCGCGAAGCGTCACCTTGCATCCGATAGCCATACCCTGACGAAGCTTCCAAGCTGCGAGAGACTTCTTTGCACGGGTAAGAATCGGCTTCTGGCCCGAAATAATAGTAAGGTCGCTTACAGCTGAATCAAGAGCCTTGGGGTTGCCAACTGCCTCACCAACACCCATGTTGATGATGACCTTCTCCACCTTGGGAAGCTGCATGACATTCTTGTATCCGAACTTCTCAGTCATTGCAGGCATGACTTCATTACGGTATTTTTCCTGTAACCTATTCAAATGGATTTCCTCCTTCCCGACTTATTTTGTCTGGTCTATAACCTCTCCGCACTTCTTGCAGACGCGGACGTTCTTGCCATTTACTTCCTTATGGCCGACACGGGTAGCTTTTGAGCATGCAGGGCATACCAACATTACCTTGCAGGCGTTCAAAGGCATCTCCTTAGTGATGATGCCACCCTGAGGCGCCTTGACATTTGGCTTGGTGTGGCGCTTAACCTTGTTGACGCCCTCTACTACAACCTTGCCCTTTTTCGGCATGGACTGAATAACCTTGCCCTGTTTACCCTTGTCTTTGCCGGACAATACGAGAACCGTATCATCCTTCTTAACATGCAGTTTGACGAGTGACAAAATAGCACCTCCTTACGCTCAAAGCACTTCCGGAGCCAGGGATACAATCTTCATGAAATCCTTCTCGCGAAGTTCCCTTGCCACCGGTCCAAAAATACGTGTTCCCCTAGGGGTCTTGTCTTCTTTGATGATGACGGCCGCATTCTCGTCAAAACGGATATAGGAACCATCCGCACGGCGCAGACCCTTACGGCTGCGCACTACAACGGCCTTAACTACATCGCCCTTCTTGACCGTGCCGCCTGGTGCCGCGGACTTGACCGCCGCCACGATGATATCGCCAATGTTGGCATACTTGCGGTAGGAACCGCCCAGCACACGGATGCACATGATTTCCTTAGCACCGGTGTTATCGCCAACATTCAGCATCGTTTGCTGCTGAATCATAGTGTGACCTCCTCATTGAATCTTATGGGCGTATCTTACTTCGCCTTCTCTACGATCTCGACAAGTCTCCAATGCTTGTCCTTGGAAAGCGGGCGTGTTTCCATGATGGAAACCTTATCGCCTACATGCGCCTCGTTGTTTTCATCATGAGCCTTGAACTTCACAGTCCTCTTGACTGCCTTCTTGTAAAGCTCATGCTGCTTCAGTTCTTCGATTGCAACAACAATCGTCTTTTCCATCTTATCGCTGACGACTCTTCCGATTTTCGTCTTGCGCTCATTTCTATCGCTCATCTGGGAGCCTCCTTCCTTGCATATCATTCATCCGTCAAGCTTTAAGCCTTGTTCTCCTGCTCACGCTGGATTGTCTTGATGCGAGCAATTGTCTTCTTGACTTCCTTGATACGCATCGGATTCTCAAGCTGGCCAGTAGCATGCTGGAAGCGGAGGTTGAACAGTTCCTCTTTGAGCGAAGCAATCTTCAGGTTCTGTTCTTCAGCGCTCATTTCGCGAATCTCATTAACCTTCATTTACTTCACCGCCCTCTGCTTGTATTTCCTCACGAGTGATAAACTTCGTCTTGATGGGCAGCTTGTGGCCTGCAAGACGCATGGCCTCCATGGCAACCTCCCTGGCAACGCCGTCCATCTCAAAGAGCACACGGCCCGGCTTAACAACGGCTACCCAGTACTCAGGTGAACCCTTACCGGATCCCATACGTGTCTCTGCCGGTTTAGCCGTAACAGGCTTATCCGGGAAAATCTTGATCCAAACCTGACCGCCGCGCTTGATGTAACGTGTCATAGCGATACGAGCTGCCTCAATCTGGCGGTTCGTGATCCATGCAGGCTCCAATGCAACCAAACCATACTGTCCGTGCGCAATGGTATTTCCACGATTTGCCTTGCCCTTCATGCGGCCACGGAACTGCTTACGGTACTTAACTCTCTTTGGCAATAACATTAAGCTTCGCTCCCTTCATCAGCAGCCTTTGCAGACTGCTTCTTCTCCGGAAGAACTTCGCCCTTGAAGATCCACACCTTTACACCAATACGGCCATAGGTTGTATGTGCCTCGGCTGTGCCGTAATCTATATCTGCACGGAGGGTGTGAAGCGGGATGCTGCCCTCACGATAGAACTCCTTGCGAGCGATTTCCGCGCCGCCAAGACGGCCGCCGACAGCCACTTTGATACCCTTAGCTCCAAGACGCATTGTACGTCCCACAGCCTGCTTCATCGCACGGCGGAAAGCAATACGACGCTCCAAGGAAGAGGCGATGTTCTCTGCCACCAAGGTTGCATCCATATCCGGCTGCTTGATTTCAGCAATGTTGATGTCAACCTTCTTGTCTGTCAGTTTCTTCAAGCTCTCCTTGATCTGCTCGATACCCGAACCACCACGGCCGATAACCATGCCCGGCTTTGCTGTGTGGATCGTCAGTTTCAAACGGTTCTTGGTGCGCTCCGTCTCAATACGGGGAACACCGGCAGCCTGAAGCTGTTTCTTAAGTTCATTACGAATCTTGATATCTTCATGGAGATTTGCCGCAAAATCCTTACCGGCATACCATTTCGCATCCCAGTCCTTGACGATGCCAAGGCGAATGCCATGTGGATTTACTTTCTGACCCAAACTGTTTCCCTCCCTTTATCTTTCGTCCACAGCGACCGTTATATGAGATGTGCGCTTCAAAATCTTGAAAGCCTGTCCGCGGGAACGCGGATGAATGCGCTTCAAAGTCGGTCCCTGGTCGACGAAACATGTGGAAACATAGAGCTTGTCCACATCCATATCGAAATTGTTCTCAGCATTGGCTACTGCCGAACGCAGAACCTTTTCAATTGCATCAGCGCCAACCTTCGGCGTGAATTTTAAAATCGCAAATGCTTCTGCCACATTCTTGCCACGGATGAGATTCATGACAACACGGACTTTGCGCGGAGCAATGCGAACGTACTTAGCTACTGCTTTTGATTCCACAAAAGTTCCTCCTCTCGCAAATTACCTGAGTGATGTCTTTCTCTCTTCGCCGGCATGGCCCTTGAAGGTTCTGGTGGGCGCAAACTCACCGAGCTTATGTCCCACCATGTCCTCGGTCACATAGACAGGAACATGCTTGCGGCCATCATGTACCGCGATTGTATGTCCTACGAAGGTCGGCAGAATTGTGGAACTTCTGGACCATGTCTTGATGACCTTTTTATCATTTGCCTCATTCAAGGCATCAATCTTCTTAACTAAGCTTTCATGCACATAAGGTCCCTTTTTGATTGATCTTGACAAGAGTAATCCTCCTTTCGCCGGACTGCCTAAGCAGCCCTATGCATATTACTTCGTGCGTCTTCTGACGATGAGCTTGTTGGAAGCCTTCTTCTTGCGGCGGGTCTTCGTACCCATCGCGCATTTGCCCCACTTTGTAACGGGGTGCTTGCGTCCAACGGGGCTGCGGCCCTCACCACCACCATGCGGATGGTCGTTGGGGTTCATGGCTACGCCGCGGTTCTCCGGACGAATGCCAAGCCAACGTGAACGGCCAGCCTTACCGAGGGTGATGTTCTCATGTTCGAGATTTCCAACCTGACCAATGGTCGCACGGCAGTTGATATGCACTTTGCGGATTTCTCCGGAGGGCATTCTGAGAAGGGCATACTCCCCTTCCTTAGCCATGAGCTGTGCTGCTGCGCCGGCACTGCGTACCATCTGTGCGCCCTTGCCGATTTTGAGCTCAATATTGTGGATCATTGTACCAACCGGAATGTTCTTAAGAGGAAGGGCATTGCCCACCTTGATATCTGCTTCCGGACCGGACTCTACCTTATCCCCTACCTTAAGGCCATTAGGAGCAAGGATGTAGCGCTTCTCACCATCAACATAGTTGAGGAGAGCGATACGCGCGCTGCGGTTAGGATCGTACTCAATGGTTGCCACACGGGCCGGAATTCCATCCTTCGTACGCTTGAAATCAAGGATACGATAACGGCGCTTATGTCCGCCGCCCTGATGACGAACGGTCAGCTTACCCTGCTGGTTGCGGCCGCCATGCTTCTTGAGGCTCGTGAGCAAAGACTTTTCCGGCTTGTCGGTGGTGATCTCATCAAAGGACGAAACCGTCATGAAACGTCTGCCAGGAGCATATGGTTTAAAACTCTTTACTGCCACTTCATAAACCTCCTTTTCCTATCAGGCCTGGAAGAACTCGATGCTCTCACCGGCAGCGAGCTTCACTATAGCCTTTTTATAATCGGGGCGCTTTCCGCTCGTGCGTCCCATACGCTTGGTCTTACCAGTAACATTTGCTGTGTTAACGCCTTCAACCTTGACCTTGAAGATATCGGCAACGGCCTTTGCGATTTCAATCTTGTTGGCCTGCTTTGCCACAACGAAGGTGTACTTGCCTTCGGTCATGAGCTTCGTCGTATTCTCTGTGATGAGAGGACGAATCAATATATCACGTGCTTCCATTATGCGAATACCTCCTCGATACGCGTGATGGCATCCTTTGTAATGAAGAGCTTATCATGATTCAGGATATCATACACATTCAGGCCCAGGGTATGGATGGCCTTCACTCCGGGAATGTTCCGAGCAGAACGCTCAACATTCAACATCTCTTCAGCGGTGATGAACAGGGCTTTCTTTTCGACCTTGAAGTCTCCCAGCAGCTTAACTACCTGCTTGGTCTTAGGCGCGTCAAAATCCAGATTGTCGAGAACGATGAAGTCTCCGCTCTTTACCTTATCGGAAAGCGCACACTTCAAAGCAAGACGACGCTGCTTACGAGGCATGCGGAAAGCATAGGAACGGGGATGGGGTCCGAAAACCGTACCACCGCCGACCCATACAGGACTGCGCCTTGAACCGGAGCGGGCATGACCCGTCCCCTTCTGACGCCAGGGCTTACGGCCGCCGCCACGCACAAAACCACGGGTCTTGGTAGCATGTGTTCCAAGACGCTGGGCAGCAAGCTGCATCAAAACTGCCTGATGCAAAAGACCCGCATTCATTTCAACGCCGAAGAAGCTCTCATTCAATTCAAGCTCGCCGACTTTATTGTTTGCAATATCATATACTGCTACTGTAGGCATTATTTGCTCCTCCTTCCAATCTTTTTCTTATTTCTTGTTGGGCTTCACGGTATCCTTGATAACCACAAAGCTCTTCTTCGGACCGGGAATCGCGCCCTTAATGAGGATAAGGTTGCGATCGGTATCTACACGCACCACGGTGAGGCGCTGTACGGTAACGCGCTCATGTCCCATATGTCCGGGAAGCTTCTTGCCCTTCAGCACGCGTCCGCCGGGACCGGAAATCATGGCACCTGTAGAACCCGGTTCACGATGGGATTTGGAGCCGTGTCCCATCGGACCGCGGGCAAAGTTATGGCGTTTGATGCCACCGGCAAATCCCTTACCTTTGGAAGTGCCTGTAACATCGACCAAATCTCCCGCTGCAAATATATCGACGCCGACAACATCGCCGACGTTGTATTCTGAAGCAGCCGCCAGACGCATTTCGCGAATGAACTTAACCGGCTTCACACCGGCCTTTGCGAAATGACCCTTCAGCGGTTTATTGACCCGATGCTCCTTCACTTCGCCAAAACCGAGCTGAACAGCATAGTAGCCGTCATTCTCAAGGGTCTTGTTCTGGATGACTACATTGTTTCCGGACTCAACAACGGTCACAGGAACAACCTTGCCCTCCTCTGTGAAGATCTGGGTCATACCAAGTTTTCTTCCTAAAATAGCTTTAGACAATTCATCCACCTCCTTGGATTACAACTTGATTTCAATGTCCACGCCTGCCGGAAGATCCAGATGCATGAGCGAGTCCACAGTCTTGCTTGTAGGCTGAAGGATATCGATGAGGCGCTTATGGGTCCTCATCTCGAACTGCTCACGGGAATCCTTATTGACATGGGGTGAACGAAGAATCGTGTAAATGTTTTTCTCCGTCGGAAGTGGAATCGGACCGGAAACCATTGCTCCGGATTTCTTTGCTGTTTCCACAATCTTAACAGCACTCTGGTCAAGGGCTTTATGATCGTAGGCTTTTAAGCGGATTCTGATTTTCTGCTGCTTAGACAACTTTGTTTCCTCCTTATCGTCCAGGCTCCAGGCCCAAACCTTTCTCCGCGACAGTTCCCTCGTTGCAGGCCTCCCTGTCGAGCCATCTGCCGCGTCATCGCAGATTTCCACAATATACTCATTCCCTTAGTTAAGGGCGACGCGAGCGTCGCCCTTATTAAGGAAATTCATATTGTCGGAAGTAAATTAGCCCTCAATCTCCGTAACACGGCCAGCTCCAACAGTATGGCCGCCCTCGCGGATAGCGAAGCGGAGACCCTTCTCGATAGCAATCGGGGTGATGAGTTCAACATCCATCTCCACGTTATCGCCAGGCATAACCATTTCCGTTCCCTCAGGAAGACGAACCACACCGGTAACGTCAGTGGTACGGAAGTAGAACTGAGGACGATAGTTGGTGAAGAAAGGAGTATGACGGCCGCCCTCTTCCTTGGTCAGGACATAAACCTGAGCCTTGAACTTGGTGTGGGGCTTAATGGAACCGGGCTTCGCGAGAACCTGGCCGCGCTCAATCTCCTTACGGTCAATACCGCGGAGCAGAGCACCGATGTTATCACCGGCAACAGCGCTGTCAAGCATCTTACGGAACATCTCGATACCGGTGACAACGGTGGAGCGGGACTCATCCTGCAAACCAACGATTTCAACGGTGTCGTTCATCTTGAGCTCACCACGCTCAACACGGCCGGTAGCAACAGTGCCGCGACCGGTGATGGTGAAGACATCCTCAACAGGCATGAGGAAAGGCTTGTCGGTGTCACGGGTCGGGGTCGGGATGTACTTATCGACCTCAGCCATCAGCTTAAGGATGTTCTCCTTCTGCTCAGCGTCACCCTCGAGAGCCTTCAGAGCGGAACCTGCGACAACAGGAATGTCATCGCCGGGGAACTCATAGCTGGAGAGAAGTTCACGAACTTCCATCTCAACGAGCTCGAGAAGCTCAGGATCGTCAACCTGGTCAACCTTGTTCAGGAATACAACGATGGCAGGAAC
>DOYB01000211.1 GCA_003518745.1 Selenomonas sp.
GAGGTGGTAGTGGTCTTTCCGTGTGCCCCTGCCACCGCTATTCCCTTGCGGGAGTTCACCAAGGCCGCATTGATATCAGAACGGTGCAGCTTGGGTATTCCCAATTGTCCCGCGGCCAGCACCTCCGGGTTGTCATAGGGAATCGCCGTTGAAACAACTATGGCATCCACCCCGCGGACATGTTCTCCATCCTGTCCCATGTAGACAACGGCCCCAAGCTCCTTCAAACGCTCTATTATTTCAGAATCTGCCCTGTCAGAACCCGAAACCTCATAGCCCATTTCCGTAAGAACCTTAGCCAACGGGCTCATACCGGCCCCGCCGATTCCCACAAAATGCACCTTATGGATTCCCTCTAACCCCTTCAGCAATGTCATTCACCCCTGATAAAATAATATTCAATAAACACACGCATTACCGCTTAGCTATTTTCATCACTATATCGGCAATATCATCTGCCGCGTTTGGTCTTCCCATTTGACGGCTTGCCGCGGCCATGTTCTTCAATTCATCCGGCTTGGAAAGAAGCTCCCTAAGTGTATCGCCCAATGTCTCCGCCGTCAAATCCTTGTTCAGTATCATCCGGGCCGCCCCCTTTTCCTGAAGGGCTCTGGCATTATGCTCCTGATGATTTTCGGAGGCATACGGGTAGGGCACCAAAATCGCGGGAACCCCTCTGGCCGTAAGCTCCGCGATACCCGTGGCTCCCGCCCTGAACACGGCAAGATCCGCCATTGCCATGGCCTTGGGCATATCGTAAAGATACGGCTCCACCCGGATATGCGGCGCCTTTGAAAGCTCCACACCGGCCTCTCGCAGCCGGTTCATTATATCCTCATATTCTCCCTTGCCCGTGACATGGAGAAACTGAACATCATCCCGTTCCTTGGCTTCCTTCAACACAGGAACCATGGCGCGGTTTATGGCCCTCGCGCCCCTGCTTCCCCCTGAGACCAGCACAATGAGCTTGTCTCCATCGAACCCGAATTCCTTCAGTCCATCCTCTCTTGAGGCCTCCATAACCGCCCTTCTGATGGGATTTCCCGTGAAAACGGCCTTCTCCCTTGGGAAATGCTTCAGAGCCGCCTCCGCCCCCACTGCTATTTTGGTCACGAATTTTGAAAGAATACGGTTGGTGATTCCGGGCAGCACGTTCTGTTCCTGTATCAAAGCGGGAACCTTCATCAGGCTTGCCGCCAAAAGTATGGGGCCGCAGACGTACCCGCCTGTCCCGATTGCCACATCGGGGCGGAACTCCTTCACTATCCTTCTGGCTTTCTTCAAACCTGCTATTGCTTTGAAGCCCCGCGTGAAATTAGCCAATGTCAGCCGTCTTTCAAAGCCCTGCAGCTCTATGGTATCGAAGGGAATACCCTCCTTCGGCACTATATCTGCCTCAAGTCCGCGAGAAGTCCCCACATACAGGAACCGCGCCTCAGGAACCCTCTCCCGTATGGCCTGTATAAGTGTTATGGCCGGATAGATATGTCCTCCCGTCCCGCCACCGGATACAATTATTCTCAACCGAAACCCTCACAATCCATTAACGATTCTCTTGAAGTCCCTTCCACGTTCCTCAAATCCACCGTACATGTCAAAGCTGGCGCATGCGGGAGAAAGGAGTACGACCTGAGGCTGTGTGGCCAGCTCATGGGCAGTTTCCACCGCCTTTTCCATTGAATAGCCAACCTCTCTGATATGTTCCTCGGGAAAGCCATTCTCCACCGCTGCCTCGTGGAAACGCTTAGCCGCGTCACCTACGAGGATAAGCTCGTCCACTCTCGCCTTCACCAAGCCCATAAAATCCGTCAAATCCGTCAGCTTGTCGTCCCCTCCCGCGATCAGGATAATGTGATTGGGAAAGGTTTCCAACGCCTTTATGGCAGAATCCGTATTAGTGGCCTTTGAGTCATTGTAATACGGGACACCGTTTATCTCCTTGACAAATTCAATGCGGTGCTCAACTCCCTTGAAGTCCATGAGTACCTTCCTCATGGCTTTGGGCTCAGCTCCCGCCAGGAAAGCCACAAGAGCAGCCGCAAGGGCATTTTCCACGTTATGTCCGCCCTTTATGCCAAGCTCCTCAACCGTGCAGAGGGAATATGTGTTCCCATCACGGCGTATGACCAGCTCATTTCCCTTTAGGAATGCCCCCTCCTCAAGTTCCTGCCCGCGGCTGAAGAAGAACACCCGGCAATGCGCCCTTTCTGCCATGGAACGAGTGTGTTCATCATCATAGTTAAGCACCAGATAGTCATCCATGGTTTCCTGTGAAAACATGCGCTCCTTCATGGCCTGATAGACCTCCATTGAGCCGTGTCTCACTATATGATCCGGTGTTACGTTCAGCACCGCTGAAACATGGGGGCGGAATTCCTTGGTAGCTTCCATCTGATAGCTTGAAATCTCTGCCGCGATACAGCCCCCTTCACCGATACGAAGGGCCTCTTCTGAAAGCGGGATTCCGATATTGCCTCCGACTCCGACCTTCTCAAAGGCCGTTTCCAAAAGCAATCCCAGCAGGGTAACCGTTGTGGTTTTTCCATTGGTTCCGGTAACAGCGCAGAAGGGGGACTTAGCCAAACGATAGGCAAGTTCAACCTCGCTCATTATACGGATTCCCTTCTCCTGCGCAAGCTTAAGGAGAGGTATTCTGAGGGGAACTGCCGGAGAAACCAGAATCAAGGATACATCTGAAAGCAGTTCCTCCTTCTGAGGACCGAATTCAAGCCGGATTCCCCTTTCCCGAAGCTCACCGAAATCGTATTTCAAGTCCTCCTCAGCCTTTGCGTCACTCAGAGTAACCTCCGCCCCAAGCTGCTTAGCAATCTTCGCCGCGGCAAATCCACTGATACCCGCTCCGATTACAAGGACCTTCTTTCCCTTTATATCCACGATATTTCCTCCCTCAAAGCCCGAAAAGCAATAAAGCAAGTTTCCCCTGCAAGGCACATACACGCCTGCCGGAAAATCACTTAGGAACCCGCCGGCATCATCATCAATCCCACTATGCTCATGATAAGCCCTACAGTCCAGAATACTCCGACCACCTTCCACTCACTCCAGCCACCCAGCTCGAAATGATGGTGAATGGGACTCATGCGGAAAATTCTCTTTCCCGTAGACTGGAAGGAAATCACCTGCAGAATAACAGAAAGGGCCTCACAGACAAACACAAGGCCGATTACTGCCAGCAGCAGTTCGGTATGCGTTAGGATTCCCGCCGCCGCAAAGGCTCCGCCAAGCGCCAGAGAACCTGTATCTCCCATGAACACCTTTGCGGGATGGGCATTATAACGGAGGAAAGCCACACAGGCTCCCACTACAGACACACAGAACACGGCAAGTCCCATATGGCCCGTCATAGCGCATACCACCGCGTAGGCACTGGCCGCTATGGCCATGGTGCCGGAGGCCAGTCCGTCCAGTCCGTCCGTGAGATTTACCGCGTTGGAGGTTCCCACCAGCACGAACAGCACCAACGGATAATACAGCAGGCCGATGTCCACATTTGTATTTGCCACCGGAATCCAGATACTGGTATCAATACCAAGCAACTGAGTAGCGCCGTACATCACAACCAGGGATATGAATATCTGCCCTGCCAGTTTTTCCTTTGCACGAAGCCCAAGATTGCGCTTCTTCACAACTTTAATATAGTCATCCAGAAATCCCAGCACGAAATGGCCCAGAGTAACGAAAAGCGCCAGCCATACCTCCGCGGTCATTTCGGCTCCGGCTGCGGTTCCCAGCACAATGCCGGCAACGATCATGATGCCGCCCATGGTGGGGGTTCCGCTCTTTGCCTGATGACTCTTGGGACCTTCAGTCCGAATGCTCTGTCCAAACTTCAGCCTGTGAAGAATGGGCAGCAATATTGGTCCGGCCAGCAGGACGATAACCGCCGCCACAACCGCAGCCGTCGCAACTTGAATCAGCATATCACAATCCCCTTAATGGAACACAAGTTCCAAAATTTTTTCCATCTTCATGCCACGGGAGCCCTTAAACAGCACCGTGTCACCACGCTTCACGATTCCCTTGAGCATTTCCGCGGCTTCCTCATGGGATGAGGCATGTCGGACATCCTTCACGCCCTCAGCCCTTGCTCCCTCGTCTATCCAACGGCTCATATCCCCGTAGGTGATAAGCGTGCTGAAGCCGTTTTTGCCGACCTCCTGCCCCACTTCCCTATGGGCAGACTCCGAGATGTCACCAAGCTCCAGCATGTCTCCCAGCACGGCAATAAGCCTGCTCTCGGGATTCAGCTTTGCCGCCGTCTCCAGTGAGGCCTTCATGGACATGGGGCTTGCATTATAGGCATCATTTATGATTCTGCAGCCATCCTTTTCAGAGCATTCAAAGCGCATCTTCGTGGCCTCCAACGCAAGGAAGCCCTTGTGAATCTCCACGGAAGAAAGTCCTGCGGCAAAGCCCACAGTCACCGCTGCCAAAGCATTATAGACATTGTGCATTCCCAGAAGCGGAATCACATAGTCGTGAAACTTATCGTTATAGCACACGGTGAATCTTGTCACATACTCGTCTGTATGAATGGATTCCCCACGTATATCCGCCTCAGACTCAATGCCGAAGGTCATGACCCGTACCCCCGGCTTTGCCTTTTCTGCCATAGCGGCAACCCTTGGGTCATCCGCATTCAAAATGACAGTCCCGTTATCGGGAAGTCCCTCCACCATCTCGCACTTGGCCTTTGCTATATTCTCTATGGAGCCCAGCAGCTCGATATGGGTTTCTCCCACATTGGTGACAATACCGATGGAGGGCTCCGCTATAGGCATAAGCTCCTCAATCTGATGCCTGCCGCGCATGCCTATCTCCACCACAGCAGCCACATGCTCCTTGCGGATACTCAGAAGCGTAAGAGGGAGCCCCACTTCATTGTTAAAGTTGGCCTGTGTCTTGCAGACTGGTCCCCTGGCTGAAAGCACCGCCGCCACTAAATCCTTGGTGGTGGTCTTTCCATTGGAGCCCGTAATGGCAATCACAGGAATATCAAACTTCATACGCCATGCATGGGCAATCTGCTGATAGGCCTTCAATGTGTTCTCCACCACGAGAACCGCACCCCTAGAAGGGTACTTTTCCCTTGGACATCCACGGCTAACCACGACCCCGGCAGCGCCTTTTTCCACTGCCTCCGCGGCAAAGTCCTCCCCGTTGAAACGCTCTCCGGAAAGAGCCACGAACAGGGTTCCTTCCGTAATTTTTCTTGTGTCTGTCACAATATCCTCGAAGTGCTCGATGGATTCCCCGTGAAGCTCAGCGCCGGTAGCCGCCAAAAGCTCCGAAATCTCAAATGCCGGCATTTTTCTGCTCCTTTTCTGCAATAGCCTCTCTGGCTGTTTCCTTATCGTC
>DOYB01000140.1:0-4112 GCA_003518745.1 Selenomonas sp.
GAAATCAGTTTCGTTGCCGAGTTAACCGATTCTGCCGCTTCGGATTTAGTATCAGCGGTGACCAGTTTGAGCTTCTTGCCATTGATGCCACCGGCATCATTTGCTTCCTTGATGGCGAGCTTCAGACCGTCATTTGCCGCGTTTCCGTAGTTGGCCTGATTACCCGTCAACTCGAAGTTGGAACCGATGACGATTTCATCGCCGCCGGAGGAGCCGCCAGCCGACTGATTGCCGCCGCAACCGGCAAATACGCTGCCCATCAGCATTGTGCTGACAGCAAGTGCAAAAAGCTTACGGCTTTTCTTGCCAAAGTCCATATGTATTCCTCCCAATCCGTATGACACTATCTATGCCGTAATGGTATACAGAATATAAAAAATATGTCTGTACCATTGAGATTATAATTTAGAAGATAATTTTCGTCAAGATTTTTTCATTTAGCTATCTTCCAGTATGTAGATGTCAAGCCCTTGGCGTCCAAAGGCCATTGCCTCATCATGGGTATCGAACGCTATGTCTATGCGGTTGCCTTTGATATCACCACCCATGTCGTCCGCTGTGGCCTCGCCGTAGCCCGGAATATATACATGGGTTCCAAGGGGGATGAAGGAGGGGTCAACGCAGATGATGCCTCGGCGCAGGAACTTGCCGGTGGCAGTGTAGAGGGATACGCCTGGGTCCATTGGACTGTATGCGGTTGCCTCCACGCGAACCTGGCGTCCGGTAACGATGTCGGCTTTTGCGGGAACAGGTTCATTCGAGTGAGGAGGAACCATGCTTAGAGCCGCATAGGTGGAACTGCCGCAGATACCGTCCGGTTCAAGTCCGTTGTCCTGTTGGAAGGCCTTCAGGGCGCTTACGGATTTCGGGCCGAAAAGGCCGTCAGCCTTGCCGGACAAATAACCCAGATCTATAAGGTACTCCTGCAGGAGTATAACACCGTCTCCCCGCATTCCCGGCTTTATCACAGTGCCGGGAGCAGCGTAGGCCGATTCCTCTTGTCCACCATCTGTCTGGCGGTTAAGCAGCTTGACGAAGGTTGCGTCACCGCAGATACCATCCGGTGTAAGGCCGGTATCACTCTGGAAGTTCATGACGGCAATCTCCGTTGCCTTGCCATAGATCCCGTCAGGATCTGTCAAGAGATAGCCGTGCTTATACAAGAGCTCCTGCAGTCCCCTTACCCTGTCGCCTGTCATGCCTGGCTTAAGCAGTCCGGAACCGTCAGTAGAGGCACCGGCAGCTTCGGCTTGTCCCATCAAGAGCGCGATGGTATCATCGCCGCAAATGCCATCAGCCTCCACACCAACGGATTGCTGGAACATTTTTATGGCTTCCACAGTCTCGCTGCCACAGACCCCGTCAGCGGCTCCCGTCAGGAATCCCTTGGCGATCAGCAGCTCCTGCACCTGGCGCACGTTATCCCCACGCATGCCCTCCTTGACAAGAAAGGCGCTCTTAGCCAACGCGGTGACGGATAAACAGGATACCAGCAGCAACACGCTTAAAAGCAGTCCAAAACGTTTTAACATAGCATATCCTCACTTCAATACACGAAATAGTAGGCAAGACCGCTAAAACCACCGTACATAAGTACGACGAAAATGCCAAGGTTGTTAATGCAACCTTTTTAGTACTTGCTAATAATTTATCATTATAACATATTTTTCTGCTGTATGTATAGTTTTGGGGAAATAATTCAGTTCACATTTATAATGTAAACCTATCGTGATATAATGAAAAAGATGGCGTGGTGATGGCTAAAGTTTCGACTCAAATAATAATTGACCGTGATATAAAGGACAGGGATATATTCATGAGCAATAGTCAGATGAATGAAAATCTGCAAATCTTTGAGGACCAGCCCATTCGTACCACATGGAACGAAACGGAAGAAGAGTGGTATTTCTCCATTGTGGATGTTGTGGGGGTATTGACAGAGAGTTCTAATCCTCAGACCTACTGGCGTGTCTTGAAAAAACGCTTGAAGGATGAAGGGAATGAAACCGTTACGAATTGTAACGCTTTGAAACTGAAAGCTGCCGACGGAAAACGTCGGCTCACCGATGTTGCCAACACCGAACAGCTTCTACGGGTTATTCAGTCCATTCCCTCAAAGAAGGCCGAGCCCTTCAAGCTGTGGTTGGCTCAGGTGGGAAGGGAGCGCATAGATGAGACACTTGACCCCGAGCTGATTGCAGAGCGGCTGGTGGCAACCTATGAGCGCAAGGGTTATACACGAGAATGGATTAACCAACGCCTTATGGCCATCAGCGCCCGAAAGGAGCTTACTGACGAGTGGAAAGACCGTGGAGTAAAGCGGGGAAAAGAGTATGCCATACTTACGGACGAGCTTACCCGTGCATGGAGTGGCATGACCACTCGCCAATACAAAAATCTCAAGGGACTTAAGAAGGAAAGTTTGCGGGATAACATGAGCACCACCGAATTGGTGCTGAATATGCTGGCAGAAACCGCCACCAGAGAATTTTCCAAAGCAGAGCAACCGGAGGGGTTCTCTCAAAACATATCGGTTGCCAAAAGGGGCGGCAAAGTTGCCGGTGAAGCACGAAAAGCAATCGAAGACGGAACGGGGAAGCCTGTTATCACCAATAAAAAAGCCTCTGAACTGAATCATGTAGTAACACAGATGATAGAGGCAAGCGTGAGGGAGATTTCGGGGGAGAAGTAGGGGCCTCTTGTAAATATAATTCCTATTCTTAATAGAAAGAAGGAGCAGAAATGAGTGAAATGATTTTTGTATGTTACCCACGCTGCACTACTTGCAAAAAGGCAGAGAAGTGGCTTTCCAACTGCGGAATAGCCGTGACGGTACGGGATATCAAGGAGAATAACCCAACCGAACAGGAGCTCCGCTTATGGCATGAAAAGAGTGGCTTGCCGCTCAAAAGGTTCTTTAACACCAGCGGGCAGAAGTACAGGGAAATGGAGCTTAAAGACAAATTGCCAACCATGAGCGAGGATGAACAGTATTCCCTTCTAGCCACGGACGGTATGCTAGTGAAACGTCCTTTGCTGGTGAGCGATGATTTTGTTCTTGTTGGATTCAAGGAAAAGGAATGGCAGGAGAAAATCAACCACAATGATAACGAGGTTTGCTGATCATTCAATAAAAGATAGTAAAAGCATTGATGAAATTACATAGAACTCGAGAGTAAAAAATCACGATGGTAAAATACTAAAATCTTAGAATTAATGAGGAAAAATGACGTGAAGGAAAATCGTCAGAGATGTATTCTCCACGTGGATATGGATTGCTTCTTTGCTGCCGTAGAACAAAGGGACAATCCAGAGCTCAGGGGAAAGCCTGTCATTGTCGGCGGGCTTTCAGGACGCGGTGTGGTATCGACGGCTTCTTATGAGGCGAGGAAATACGGAGTTCATTCGGCAATGTCCATGGCGGCGGCAAAAAGGAAGTGTCCCAATGGAATATTCCTTCCGGGTAACTATCGTCAATACGGCGCTGTTTCGGCACAGATTTTCGATATCCTGTCGCGGTTTTCTCCTTTGGTGGAGCCTCTTTCCATTGACGAGGGCTTTCTTGACCTTACCGGAATGGAGCATCTCATGAATGGGGATCCAAAGGCTTATGGTATGAGGCTGAAAGAGAGGATTTTAGCGGAGACTGGGCTTGTGGCATCAGTGGGGATCGCGCCCAACAAATTTCTTGCTAAGCTGGCGTCTGATTTGGAGAAACCGGATGGTCTGGTCGTAATACGCGAGGAGGATATACGGCGTGTCCTTTGGCCTCTTCCAATATCTCGTATTTGGGGCGTGGGGAAGAAAACAGAGGAACGGCTGGCCCTGTTTGGATATCGTAATATCGGGGATATTGCAAAATCAGGGTTTGAAGTATTGCAGAAGCAAGTAGGTGAACGGCTTGCAAGGCATCTCACTGAACTTGCTGACGGCAGGGATGAACGTCCTGTGGAAGTGGGACGTGAGGCGCAGTCCATTGGCAAGGAAACCACCTTCGAGGAGGATTTGAAATCCAGAGAGGATGCGGAAAAGTATCTGCTCTCCTTGTCTGCGCAGGTGGGATGGAGGCTGCGCAGATGTGGGAAGAATGCCCATACGATTCAAATCAAGAT
>DOYB01000140.1:4269-4443 GCA_003518745.1 Selenomonas sp.
CGCCTTTGCTATTCCCAAAGGCAGTGGGATTCGTTTGCTTGGTGTCAGCTGCAGCGGTTTCAATGCGCCAAGCGAGGTTTCTCTTTTCGAGATGGAAGAGCATAACAAAAAGGAAAAGCTCTATTCGGCAATTGATAAAATCAAGGAGAAATTTGGCGAGGGGAAGATTGGGCT
>DOYB01000059.1 GCA_003518745.1 Selenomonas sp.
TAGAATATTTTATCTGAGATATTTTTAGATTTTCGTGAACGAATAAACCGAATGCACGTATAGAATAATCCCCTGCCGGATGTGACCATATCCGGCAGGGGATTATTTTGATTCAGATATTTGCTTATTTATTTGTTACTGCTGAGTACAGTGCTCTTTGCGAACAGGATAACACATGCGATTGCGAAGACGATACCTGCAGGATAGGTGATGGAGGGATCCATCTTCAGCCCTTCAGGTGCCTGAAGTATATAAGTGGATGTGACTGCTGCCATGAAGGTTGCCGGGACTGCCGGAATCAGGTATATCTTCTTGCCCGGGAATTTCCGGAAGAGATATACGGCGCCGGTCCAAAGGACAATCATAGCCAGGGTCTGGTTAGTCCAGGAGAAATACCTCCAGATTATGTTGAAGTCCATCTGGGACAGGATGCCGCCGATGGCAAGAAGGGGAACGGCAAACATAAGGCGCTTGGTTGCTGTTGTCTGTGGCACCTTGAACCAGTCGGAAAGGGTAAGACGTGCGGAACGGAATGCGGTATCGCCGGAGGTAAGGGGGCAGGCGATAACGCCAAGCATCGCAAGGGCTGCGCCAACATAGCCCATGGTGCTGCCCGCGCCGCCCATTAAGCCCACGCAGATATCATAAACAACGGTGCCCGGGCCGCCGGCTTTAAGGGCCGCCGCGAGATTTGCTGTATTGTCATAGAAAGTAATACCGGCTGCCGCCCAGATAAGGGCGATTATGCCCTCCGCAACCATTGCTCCGTAGAACACGGGACGACCAAGGCGTTCATCCTTGAGGCAGCGGGACATGATAGGTGACTGGGTGGAATGGAAACCGGAAATAGCGCCGCAGGCCACCGTAATGAACATAAGGGGCCAGATAGGCATCTTGTCTCCCTGGGGATGGAGGCTCATAAGCTGCATCTCAGGCATGGTATGGCCGCCTACGCCGAAGAACATTCCTCCCATGATGCCAAGTGCCATTATGATAAGGCAGGCACCGAAAAGGGGATAGAAACGTGCTATGATAGCATCAACGGGAAGGAGAGTCGCAAGGAAGTAGTAGATCAGAACACAGGGAAGCACATATGTAACGGCAATGCCTGTGAGCTTGGCAAGGAGTCCCGCCGGGCCTGTCATAAATACGGTACCGACAAGCACCAGCAGCACCACTGAGAATATGCGCATAACAAAGAGCATAGCAGGCCCCATGTATTTGCCAACTACCTCAGAAATGCTCTTGCCATCCTCGCGCAGAGAGATCATTCCGGAAAGATAATCATGGACGCCACCGGCGAAAATGGTGCCGAGTACAATCCAGAAGTATACGCATGGTCCCCACAGCGCGCCTCCTATGGCACCGAAGATCGGTCCAAGTCCCGCGATATTGAGAAGCTGGATAAGGAAAACCTTCCAGGTCGGGAGGGGAATGTAGTCGACCCCGTCGTTATGGATAACTGCCGGGGTAGGATTGTCTGTGGGTTGGAAGAGATGGTCAACGAGCTTTCCGTAAATCATGAAACCGCATATGAGAGCGGCTAATGCGATTATAAACGTAACCATGATAATTCACCTCATTCACATAGAAGCTGCACAGGGGTAATTTTCATACCCATGTGCATATTCTGATTGATTGCTAATAGTGTGGATGTTCCTTTACATAGTCCACCGGACGGCTCCAGTCCACATGGACGCCGGTCTGGTTCCAGAGCCGGGTGAGAGCCGTTTTGAGGCTTTTCACGTCGGCCAACGGATTGATTTTCTCTGTGGTGAAATCCATCAGAGTTTCATGGGGAATATTGATATCATGCACGGTGTTCAGGTAGTCCTCCGTCAATTGCTTTCCCTTTTCATTGGCAAGGGTTACGCTGGCGGTTTTGCTGTCCGCGTCGTATTCAATATAGCCCAGATCGCCTTCATAGCTGATAGCCACGCTGAATGCTACTTCCATAGAATCACTCCTTTTGGTAGAATAATGAGAAAATAATGTATAAATATTATACAATTCATATTATAACGAAAAAAAGCTCATTTGTCTGCACTTTTATTTATAATATATGAAAAAAACATGAAAGCGTCGGGAAAATTTGCAATGCTTTCTGGTAAAACTCAAATAACTGCTGTATAATACTACCGAGTGCATAATGTGTGAACAGGGAAAGGAAAGATTGCTTTGCAATATACACCGTTACCGCCACGAGGCGGGAGGAAAACCAGGAAGTGGCCCTGGATTCTAATGGGAATTTGTTTTATTGTCGCGGTTATAGGCGGCGGTATCTTCGCTTCATCAGGTCTGTTGGACAAGCCGAAGCAGAACCCTAATGACAAACCGAAGCAGAAACAGGAAGAACTCCTTACGGCTCACGACAAGGCAACCATCATGATTATGGGGGTGGATGAGCGCGAGGATGACGTGGGGCGCTCCGATACCCTGATGATAGCGACGATTGATCCCATCAAGGACAAGGCATCTCTGCTGTCCATACCAAGGGATACCCGAGTGGGGATAAGAGGCTACGGTTATGATAAGATTAACGCGGCTTATGCCTATGGCGGGGAGAAGCTCACTCAGGAAACCGTCGAGGACTTTCTGGGATTGGATATTGACCA
>DOYB01000160.1 GCA_003518745.1 Selenomonas sp.
CCTATGATAATGAACCGTAAGCTCTGGGAGCAGTCGGGGCATTGGGCGCATTACAAGGAAAATATGTACTTCACTCAGATAGATGAGGAAGATTACGCCGTAAAGCCCATGAATTGCCCCGGCGGTATGCTGGTCTACAACTCCCATATCCATAGCTACAGGGATCTTCCCCTGCGTCTCGGGGAGCTTGGCCTGGTACATCGTCATGAGCTTTCCGGCGCGCTTCATGGTTTATTCCGTGTCCGTAACTTCACTCAGGATGATGCCCATCTCTTTATGACTCCTGAGCAGGTAGAGGAAGAAATCCAGCACACCATCGACCTCTTTGACGAGGTGTACAAGACCTTCGGTCTTTCCTACAAGGCAGAGCTCAGCACCCGTCCCGAGGACTCCATGGGCTCCGATGAGGTCTGGGAAATGGCCACCAATGCCCTGCAAAAGGCTTTGGAGAACCGTGGTCTGGAGTATGTGGTTAACGAGGGAGATGGGGCCTTCTATGGTCCGAAAATAGACTTCCATCTGAAGGATTCCATAGGACGTACATGGCAGTGCGGTACGATTCAGTTGGATATGCTCATGCCTGAGAAGTTCGATCTCACCTATGTGGGTGAGGACGGTCAGAAGCATCGCCCTGTCATGCTCCACCGGGTCGTATACGGCAGCATAGAACGCTTTATCGGCATCCTCATTGAGAACTACGCGGGAGCTTTCCCTGTATGGCTTGCCCCTGTGCAGGTGCGTATCCTGCCAATTACGGACAAACACATGGACTATGCCTATAAGCTGAAGAAAAAGATGTTCGATTTGGGGCTCCGTGTCGAGGTGGATGCCAGGAATGAAAAGACCGGCTACAAGATTCGCGAGAGTCAGGTGAAGAAAACCCCATATACCCTTGTGGTGGGGGATCAGGAAATGAGCAACGGCAGTGCTGCCATCAGGAAATACGGTCACAAGGACAGCGAGACTATGCTGGTGGACGAATTCATTTCCTATGTTGGAGAAAAAATAAGGAATAAGGACGAGGAATTCTAAACAGTAGAAGTTTTTGATAATAGAGGAGAGCAGGGGAGCCTGCTCTTCTTTCTATTGCGGAAAAACAAGCCTTGGTATATCATTAAGGAAGTAATTTTTAGATAGTTTCTAACGCAAGAGGTGATTTGTATATGGGGAGGGTGGAGCTTTTGGCTCCCGCGGGGAGCAGAGAGGCATTGACGGCCGCGGTTGAAAGCGGCGCGGACGCGGTATATCTGGCGGGGAATCGTTTCGGTGCCCGGGCCTATGCGGATAATTTCGACGAGGAGGGACTGAGGGAAGCCATAGGCTTTGCCCATCTTCGCCATGTGGCAGTACACGTTACGGTTAATACGGCTGTGGCGGATTCGGAGCTGCGGTCGCTGGCAGAGTATTTGCGTTTTCTCTATGAGGCAGGGGCTGACGCGGTACTGGTTCAGGATCTTGGCGCGGCTCGCCTTGCAAAGAAGCTGGTGCCTGAACTGCCGCTGCATGCAAGTACGCAGATGACGGTACACAATTATGACGGCGTTAAGGCACTGGAGGAACTGGGCTTCTCAAGAGTGGTACTTTCCCGTGAACTCTCGCTGAAGGAAATCAGGCAGATTTGTTCGAAGGCAAAGGCAGAGATCGAGGTTTTCATGCATGGGGCGCTCTGTGTCTGTTATTCGGGACAGTGCCTTATGAGCAGCATGATTGGCGGCAGATCCGGGAACCGCGGGCGCTGCGCCCAACCCTGCCGTCTGCCTTATACATTGGTTGACAGCTCGGGCCACAATGTACTGGAGGGGAAGGCCGGGGAATATCTCCTTTCTCCAAGGGATTTGAACACCATTGACCTGATTCCGGAGCTGTTGGAGGCAGGTGTCAGCTCCCTTAAGATAGAGGGCCGCATGAAGCGTCCGGAATATGTTGCGGTGGTTGTAAATACCTATCGCAACGCCATTGACAGCTATGAAAGGGATGGCGCTTACCGGGTTACCGATGAGAACCGCCGCAATCTGGCACAGATTTTCAACAGGGACTTTACCACCGCATATCTGGAGAAGGTTCAGGGAGCGGCTATGATGAGCGACCGGCGCCCTAACAACAGGGGACTCCTGTTGGGGCGGGTTACGGGATATGACAGGGAAAAGCGCCTTGTGACAGTGAAGCTTTCGGAGAAGTTGAATATAGGGGACCAGGTGGATTTCTGGGTTAAGGTTGGGGGCCGTGTGGCTGTAACCATTGGAGAGCTTTGGGACGGTAAAGGAAAATCTGTCTCAGAGGGACTGCCGGGGCAGGAGGTATGCTTTTCGGTTCCTTCTCACGTCAGAGTTCATGACCGTGTATTCAAGGTGTATGACTCGAAGCTCATGGAAAAAGCCAAGTCTTTTTGGGCATCGGGTGCCCCTGTGCGCCGTATCCCAGTAAGCGTTGAGGTTAAGGCGCATTTGGGGGAGCCCATGCGTATCTATGTCAGAGACGCGGACGGTTTTGAAGCAGAAGCGGAAACGGAATTTATTGCGGAACCTGCGAAGAATCGTCCGCTGAACGAGGACGCTGTAAAGAAACAGATATCACGATTGGGAACTTCCATATTCAGTTTGGAGGAATGCAGGGTCGAGCTTCAGGAAAATCTCATGGTGCCCGTAAGCGAAATAAATGACGCAAGGCGCAGGGCGGTGCAGGCACTTGAGGAATGCAGGCTGGAGCAGTACAGGCGGAGTCCTGCTCCACGGGTGGATTTTCCAAGAACAAAAAAATGCAAGTCTGACACGTCTCCCGCTGAGCTTACCGCGGCAGTTGACAGCATACCTCTGTTGGAGGCAGCGGTTTCAGCAGGGGTGGACGGTATCCTATTTGGAGGAGAGTCGTATCACCATGAGCTTCTTGCAGTCGGGCATTATCAAAAGGCAGTGGAGCTTGTCAGGAACGCAGGGAAGAGAATATATTTCAATACCCCGCGTATCGTAAGGGGAGGAGAACAGAAGCAGCTGGAGAAAATTCTTGAGGCTGCGGTTGATTTAAGGCCTGAAGGCGTATACGTCCACAATATCGGTACGCTGCATCTGGCAAAGGAATACACGGATATCCCGGTTTACACCGATTATTCCCTTATTTCCTACAATAGCATGACACTTGAATTTCTGGCAGAGCAGGGAATCGCAGGAGCGACTCTTTCGCCTGAACTCACCTGGCAGCAGGTGAATGAATTGGCAGCTATAAGTCCAATAACTTTGGAATGTATTGTACATGGGAGGCTGGAGCTTATGGTTTCGTCTTATTGCGTTACAGGCAGCTTTCTTGGAAATCTGGGTGAGGGCGCATGCAGCAGGCCATGCGGCAGGGGAAGCTACAGCCTAAGGGATCGTAAGCAGGTGGATTTCCCCCTTGTTATGGATCAATTCTGCCGTATGCACGTGCTGAACAGCAAGGTTCTGAGCATGCTTCCTTATGGGGCAGACTTCGGCAGGGCAGGTATAAGGCGCATGCGCATAGAGGGCAGGGCGATGGAGGCGGAGGAATTATCAAACGTAATCCGCGCTTATCAGGAAATAAAGGAGGCTCCCCCGGGGGCAGTTGAGAATCCCATGGAGGATCTTCGCCATATTGAGGGTAAAGACATTACCCGTGGTCATTATTTTCGTGGAGTGTTATAAATGGAACAGGAAGTTTTTCAGGTTTTAGAATACGACAGAATTCGGAAAATGCTCGCGGACAGAGCCGGCTCCATTATGGGGAAGGAACTCGCTGTGGAGCTTTTACCTTCAAGCGAATTTGATGAGGTTCAGGATCGTATGAGGGAAACAGCGGAAGCTGTTCGTTTGCTTGCCCTTTCCTCGCCACCCCTTGGAGGCATACGGGATATTCGCTCAGGGCTGAAGAAGGGGAAGCTTGGGGCGGTGCTTGAGGCCGAGGAAATACTGGACGTAATAAGCAGCATGTATGCCATGCGAGGTGTTAAGAAATTCTTCAAGGAATGCGAGGAAGATGCCCAAATACTGAAGGAATGCGCTTCAGGCATTGAGATTTTGGGTAATCTGGAGCGTCAGCTGGAAAACGCCATAGACGAGCATGGGGCTGTTCGTGATGATGCCACCATGGAGCTGGCGCGTATCCGGAGGGAGCTGAAAAGTGCCCAGAGCAGGATCAAAGAAAAGGTTTCCTCGATTCTCCATGACAGCAGCTATCAGAAGTATTTTCAGGATGCCATCGTAACCATGCGTGATGACCGCTATGTCATTCCGGTGAAGCAGGAGTACAGGAATCAGTTCCCGGGACTTGTACACGACCAGTCTGCCAGCGGATCGACACTGTTCATTGAGCCAATGGCCATAGTGGAGCTGAACAACGATGTGAAGCAGCTTGCCATGGCGGAGATCCATGAGGTTGAGCGTATTCTGCGCATGCTTTCCGCGGAGATAATGAAGCATGGGGATATTCTCATGGAAAATATGGAACGGCTTGCTCAGATAGACTTTGCCTTCGCAAAGGCAAGGCTGGCGCGGGACATGAATGCCAGTGAACCAATCCTGAACCAATCAGGGAAAACCATACTTCGTCAGGCAAGACATCCGCTTATCCCGGCGGATCGTGTGGTTCCCATTGATCTGGAGATAGGTACGGGGTACAGAATGCTGCTGGTTACCGGCCCCAATACCGGGGGAAAAACCGTCAGCATGAAGACCCTTGGCCTTATGGCACTCATGGCTCAGTCGGGTTGTTTCCTGCCTGCGGCTTTAGGCTCGGAAATCTCAATCTACAGGAATATATATGCTGATATAGGGGATGAGCAGAGCATTGAGCAGAGCTTATCCACCTTTTCGGCGCATATGACACATCTGGTAAGCATTCTGACGAAGGCTGAGGAGGAGGATCTGCTGCTTTTGGATGAAATCGGAGCAGGTACCGATCCGGAGGAGGGGGCGGCCCTTGCCACAGCCATACTGGAACGGCTTCTAGAAATCCGCGCCACCACCGTGGCCACAACCCATTACTCCGATTTGAAGACCTTTGCCTATTCCCGTGAGGGCATAGAGAATGCCTGTGTAGAATTCGATATAGAGACTCTTCGCCCCACCTATAGGCTGCTCATCGGTATACCGGGGGCCAGCAATGCCTTTGCCATCAGCAGCAGACTTGGTCTTGGGGAGGCGCTGATACTTAGGGCTAAGCAGCTGGTGAAGGCTGAGCATGCCCAATTCGAGAATGTCATCAACGAATTGGAAAATGAAAAGATGATGTACGAGCAGAGAAATGCCGACATCCTTGAGCGTCAGCAGCGTGTAACCCAGCTGGAGAAAAAGGTTGCAGCCATGAAGGAGGAGCTTGCGAAATCTAAGGGGGAGATAATCCGAAAGGCCCGAGAGAAAAGCGCGGCTATGATCCGCCAGACGAAGCGGGAATCCGAGGAAATCATAGAATCCCTGAAGGCGCAGTTCAATGACTTTGGGATTCAGAAGCGCCAGCAGGCCATCCAGGAGGCAAGGGACAGGCTGCGGGAGGCAGCGGACAAGGCAAATCCGGGCATAATGTCGCAGAAAATCTACAACAAACGCATAGATTTGAAGCAGCTTGCCGTTGGTGATGTGGTGTATGTCACGCGGCTGGACCAAAAGGGTACGGTTATGGCCATAAAGGGCAAGGAGCTTGAGGTTCAGATTGGAAGCCTGCGGACCAATATAAAGTCTTCGGATTGCCGTTTCATTTCCAAGGGTGAGAAGAATAAGCCCGCGGAGGTGAAGTCCGTGAATTCCGCGACACTGCTCCAGAAGACAGCACAAATAGGCCGGGATATAGATATCCGCGGCCTGATGGTGGACGAAGCTGAGATTGTCATAGGTAAATTTCTGGATGACGCCGTAATGGCGGGACTAAACCAGGTACTAATCATCCACGGCAAGGGAACAGGAGCCTTGAGGAAGGGGATACATGCATATCTGAAACACCATCGGAGTGTGCTCCGTTATGCCTTTGCCGATATTAACGAAGGGGGAACCGGGGCAACCGTGGTAGAACTGAAATGAAGCATTAAGACTGATCGGTTCTGTTTTCCAATTCAATAATCTTGATGCCGATGCTTCTCATTTTGTCAAGCTCCTGCTGATCTCCGCCCTGGCAGGTAATGAGAGTGTCCACATCGTTTATGGAGCCACTGAGGAAATTGTGGCTCCTTCCTATTTTATTGGTGGCTGCCAGTACATAGCATGTATTGCAGCGCTTCATCATCAGCTCATTTACCGCGGTTTCCGGCAGGATCGCTGTGGTGATGCCGCTATCAGCACCAATGCCGCCAACACCAATGAATGCTTTGTTGGCAGAAATCTTGGAGAGGGTATTCAGCGCGAATTCACCCACCATGGACTGTTTGCGCTTATATACTTCTCCGCCGGTAAGTATGATTTCCACCTGGGGATCCTTGGGATAAACCAAAACGTTTCCGTTATTGGTGACCACCACAACCCTTTTTCCGCGAAGATAATCCAGAAGCAGCAGTGTGGTGGAGCTGGAATTAATGAAGATAGTGTCACCCTCATCCACGAGGGTGGCGGCATAGCTTGCGATTATGTGCTTCTGGTCCGAATCTATCTTGATCCTTGAGAACTGGGCCTGGGTGCCGTCATCCTCCTGAAGCGTGCCCTCTATGAGCTGTGCGCCACCATGGAACCGCGTGACCAGTCCCTGCTTTTCAAACACTTGCAGATCTCTGCGTATGGTAGTAGGGGAAACTTTGAGCTTGGCAGACAGGGTTTCCACATCGATGGTCCTGTTTTCCTCCAATTCCTTCAATAAAGCCTGCTGCCTCTTGAATACTACGCTTTTGCTGTTTTTCATGGTAATCCTCTCCAAATCAAGTTGCAGTTGTTTACACATA
>DOYB01000148.1:0-8700 GCA_003518745.1 Selenomonas sp.
AAAAAAATTAACAATACATATGTTTTGAATCAAAAAACCATCGAATTCGCGGCAAGCAAATCCGATGGTTTTCTTTAGTCACAACTCAAATCTAAACACTTCAATCCCTTGAACTGTTAAGGCTCATAAGAAGATCAAGCAAACGAATATAGAGCCAGATAAGGGTTACCAGAAGTGAGAATGCGCAATACCATTCATAGTCCTTTGGAAGTCTCTGCTCAACAGCCTGACTGATTACCTCATAATCGATAAAGAGACAAGCAGTGGCCAAGCCGATAACCACGAGGTCTATTACGATACCAACGATTCCTCCCCTAAGGAAATCGAAGCTGATACCGAAGAATGACAGAATGAATTCTCCCAAATAGCAGAAAATCAGCCCCAACAGCGCCATGCTGACGACCTTCATAAAGGTGCCCGTTACCTTGACGATCCCCCTGCTATAGACAAAGGCTGCTGCCATGGCGATTCCAAAGGTTAGCAGCACAGCCTGTACCACCAG
The DNA here is from genome assembly GCA_003518745.1 of Selenomonas sp. Taxonomy (GTDB): domain Bacteria; phylum Bacillota; class Negativicutes; order Selenomonadales; family Selenomonadaceae; genus UBA9786. The sequence continues at coordinate 503 of DOYB01000148.1, forward strand.
TCCAGGATACATGGTTTCAGCGATGGCTGAAATACAGGCAAGGAACATTCCCTCAAGGATGGCATACAGCGGTGCAAGGAATCCGGCCCAATTCGGTTTAAAGCTGATGGCAATGCAGGTAATCAGGCCTCCGATACCGGCAACCATTGTCATGGCCGGAGTAGCATAACCTGCTACCCAGGTCGCTATGGTGGAGACCACCACAATGGCCAAAAGGCCTATCTCCTTCACCGCAACGCCGCCGTAGCTGGCAGTTGCCTGAGCCGGAACCCCAAAGGGGTCGTTCAGCTTCTTGATTTTAGCTATCATTGGATTTTCCATAAAGTATCTCCTTTCTCAAAAAAATGAAAAATAATGACACTCTTATTATACCGCATTTTTACAGCTTTTGCCAATAATTGACGAAATCTGTATCCGGATATTCGGTGAACTTACCTGCATGTATCATGAGGTGCTGAATAGGACTGTCACATGATACGCTATACGGCAGTCCTTTTTTTCTCCCCCATATCTGCCACATTTAACCTACACATGAGAAGGATTTTTCCACCACGAATAGAAATTAAGATGTAGTACCATCTGATTATGGAAATCGTTTTACGGAATTCTTCATGGAAGGATGAGGCCCTCCGATGAAAAGCTTTGAATCTGTATGGGAAATGCTTTTTATCCCAATGGTATCGAAATTCTACAACAATAAATATCTGGTGGCTGTACGACGTTCTTTTTTTATGATTATGCCCTTCCTCCTTACTGTGGTTATAATGGACGTGCTGGAAAGCCTGATTATTGATCCCTGGGGACTTATAATGGGCAATCCCGGACTGAATCTCGGTTCCTGGCTTACAGGAGGGCTCACAGGAGATGCCTACAGGCAGCACACTCTCATACAGACATTGCAAGCCTGCCGTCATATAATAGGCTTTGGATATGGTGTTGTCTCAATACTTCTCACCCTGTCCCTCTCGGGCTACCTTTCGGATCTTTGGAATTCAGACCGCAACATGACCAGATTTTGTGCCATTGCGGCGCTGCTCTCACTGCTTCCGCTTACCAATGATCCAAATTCTGCCCTTACGGATTATTTTTCGGAGCGAAGGTTTTTTTCATCTATCTTCGTTTCATTTTCAGCCTCCTGGATATTCGCGAAGCTCTCTCAGGTAAAAAAACTGCGGCTTCCTGTGCCATACGGCCTCTCAAGTGAATTTGCCAAATATCTGGTTTTTCTGCCCTCAGTTACCATAAATTTCCTAATCTTTTCACTCCTAAACCTTGGCTTTACCTATGTGGAAACCTTAAACACCGATACCTTCGCCGGGCTTTCCACACTTCCCCTTTTCCAAAGCCCATTCTTTGCTTTCCTGTACCAGTTCGTTATTTGGGTTCTCTGGTGGTTCGGACTTCCGGGACACGCCTTTATGTCAGTAATCCAGAAATATGTATACATCCCGGCCCAAATGTCCAATCAGCTTGAGGATACGGCATATGTCTTTACCAGCGGTTTCTTTGAAGCGGGTATACTCCATGTAATGGGCCTCATCATTGCGCTGCTGGTGTTTTCAGAACATGAGACCTGGCGCTCCACGGCAAAATTCGGCGGAATATGCATGCTTTTCAATGTACAGGAATTTATGGTCTTTGGCCTTCCCATAATGCTTAATCCGGTATTCCTTATTCCTTATATTTTTGCCCCAATAGCTAATACCTTAGTAGGATGGCTTGCCATATCAGGGGGTATCGTACCCGTATTCAATAACACGGTTCCCTGGACAATGCCCATGATACTGAGCGGCAGCATAGGGACAGGCTCCTATATGGGAGGGATACTTCAGGTGGTCTGGCTTGTAATGGACATCTTCATATACGCGCCATTCGTCATAACAGCCAATATGATTGAAGTGCCCAAGGATGAAAAGGGGGAAAAGCAAAATGAAGACCTCCACGGATGAACAGCTTGCCAGGCGTTTTCACCTGCTCAATACCTGTGTCACCGTGGTATTGATGGCAGCCATAATAATCTCGATAACGAATTTCGGACGCGAGGCATGGATTGGAGCCAAACAGGTTGGGTTCATCATGACAGGCTCCCACAATGATCATGGATGGAACCGCGCCAAGTTCCGCGGTATCAATTACGTCTGCAATGAATTCGGATATGATCTGCTGCTCAGGGAAAATGTCCCTATCAGCGGACAGGAATTTCAACGAACAGTAGAGGAGCTTGCGGACAAGGGTACCAAGACTATTTTTCTGGCAAGCTCCTACCATTCCGATGAAGTTGAACGCCTTGCCATGAAGTATCCTCGCATACAGTTCCATGGAATTGACGTAAAACCTGCACTTGACAATATACACAAATACTCAGTGCGTTATATAGAGCTTCGGTATCTTTCAGGAATCATTGCGGGACTCCATACCAAGACAAACCATATAGGATATGTGGCACCCTTTTCATGTCCGGAGGTAAATCAAGGTATCAATGCCTTTGCCCTTGGGGTTCAAAGCGTAAACCCCAAAGCAGATATCCTTCTGGTCTGGACCGGAGACTGGGACAACCCGTCAAATGAGCAGCAAGCTGTGCATAACCTAAGAGCTCTGCACGCTGATGTACTGGCATACCATCAGGACGGAGATGTGGTTCCCGTTGCGGCGGAACGGGCAGGCATCAGCTTTATTTCCTTCCACGAATCCTATCCCAACTATAAATTCTTTCTCGCGGGGATTAATGCCAATTGGAGCAGTATATATCAGCATATCATGAGCCTTCAAAATAATCCTTCGGTATGGAAGAATGACGACATAAGCTGGACCGGCTTTACCCAAGGTATGGCTGACATTGAACCGGCAATGGAAAAGCTTAGCCCAAGGGAGCGGGCAGTATATGAAAGCGAACGGTGGAAGCTCCTTAGTGGAAAATTGATTTTCGCAGGGGAGATATTCGACCGCAACAATGTGAAGAGATGCGAAGCCGGTGAATCCATCAGCAGTGATTATATCCAAAATCAAATGGACTGGCTGGTCAAAGGAGTGAACATCATTGGCTACTAGCGAAACGAACGATGCCCTTCAAAAGGCCATACAGGACGGCAATACGGTGAAAAACAAAAGAAACGTTTTCCGTTTCTCCCTGAAGCTTGTCAGCCGCTTTCTCATTTTCATCATATGTTTGATCCTAATAGGTCTTATGGTATCCGATAAAATGGAAAAGCTGCTCAATAAGGAGATGGAGGAGTTTGTAGCAATACAAGCCGCAACCACCGCGCAAATAGCTCAAGAGCGATTCAGCGTTGAGCTTGAGCAAATGCGCAGGGACACGGTAATGCTTACCTCCGCCAGCATTACTCCGAATGATCTGCTAACCACCCTATTAAATGGTGAGCATGACGTATCCGCAGGTATGGTGGATCTCTCAGGCAAGGTAATAGCAGGCGCGGCATTGCCGGACAAAGCGCAAATGCAGCTGCGCATGAGCATGACCGGACAGAGCATTGTACGATATTACAACGATACGGGGCTTGTATTCAGCGTGCCCGTACTGAGCGGCAACAACATACGCTATGTGCTCTACAAGATTTACAGCGACAAATCACTTCGAGATAAATATTTCCATATCGGCAGCGATATAAGCAACAACATCTTGATCTGTGAACCGCATATAGGCAAGGTGATAGTACCATATCCGGGCTACGGTCCCGGAAACCGTTTCTTTGATGATAAAAGGCAGCTTCCCAAAGGGTGGGAGATGATAAAGGACCGCTTGGAATCCAGTCATGCCACTGCCATTTATGACCCTGACATAGACGAGGAATATGTTGTATTCGCGGCGAAGCTTTCAAGCTACTTCATCATATTGGGGTATGCCGATTGGCAATCCATCATTTCCGACGTATCCTACATACATCGAATTATTCTTTGGATCTTTGGGCTTATGCTGCTCCTATTCGGCACATTCACCCTATATTCCTTTACAGCGGAGCTAAAGGTAGCAGAAAGCGACGAGCTGCGTGAAGCCAAGGCTGAGGCAGAACGTGCCAATAAAGCAAAGAGCGAGTTCCTGGCAAACATGAGCCATGAAATCCGCACTCCATTGAATGCGGTGCTCGGAATGAATGAAATGATTTTGAGGGAGGCCGGAGAAAGCGGCTCCATCCGCACCTATGCGTGGAATATAAAAAGCGCCAGCGAAACCCTCCTGTCACTTATAAATGACATTCTTGACTTCTCGAAAATCGAGTCCGGCAAGATGGAAATCGTGGAAACTACATATTCCCTCAGCTCCGTCCTCAATGACATCTTCAACATGGTGCGTTTCAAAGCAGAGCAGAAGGGGCTCGAGTTCAATATCCAAGTGGACGAAAGCATTCCTGATGCCCTTGAGGGAGATGAGGTCAGGGTAAGGCAGGTAATCGTGAATATCCTGAACAATGCCGTTAAATATACCCCGGAAGGCAGTGTTACGTTCAAGGTGGGATGGACACGGCTCCCAAGCGGCAATGCCATGATGGAGTTCAGCTCCATCGACACAGGCATAGGTATAAGGGAAGAAGACATGGGTAAGCTCTTTTCTCAGTTCGAGCGTCTTGACTTACAGAAGAACAGAACAGTAGAGGGTACAGGGCTCGGCCTTTCCATAACCATCAGGCTTGTCCGCATGATGGGTGGGGAGCTAAAAGTAGAAAGCGTTTACGAAAAAGGCAGTACCTTCACCATAACTATTCCGCAAAAAGTCAGTGACTATGCCCCCATAGGAAATTTCCGTGAACGTACAGAAACCATAATCCGTCACCAAAAGGACTACCAAGAGAGTTTTGTGGCACCTGACGCAGATATTTTAGTGGTGGATGACAGCGATATGAATCTGTTCGTGGTAGAGAGTCTCCTGAAGAAAACCTTAATCCACATTACCAAGAGCACCAGCGGACAGGATTGCCTTGATAAAATAGCCGCTCATCATTATGATGTAATTTTTCTGGATCACATGATGCCCGGCATGGACGGCATCGAAACCTTGAAACGTGCCAAGGCAATGGATGACAGCAAATGCAAGGATACTCCAATAATAGCTCTTACTGCCAACGCCATCGCCGGAGTCAGAGAAATGTTCTTGAAAAAGGGCTTTACCGACTACCTGTCAAAGCCTGTTGACAGCAAATCACTGGAGCACATGCTGCAAAAGTATCTGCCGGAAGAAAAGGTGATTGCCGTAAAGCCTGATGAGATTATCGAGGCAGTGCCGGATGCGACGGCTCCTGAAACGAACGCCAAGGAAAACACACATGAACCTGTTCCCGCGGAAACAAAAGGAAAGCAAGAGGCTAAGGCTGAAGAAACGACCGCGGAAACAGATGGCTTTTATATTGATACCAAGCTGGGCATGAAGTACAGCGGCGACATGGAAGAAATGTACAGGGAGTTCCTGGCAATGTTCTGCCAGCGAAGGGAGGACACCCAGTCTAAGCTTAGAACGGCACTCAATGATGGGAACCTTACTGACTACACCACCTATATCCATGCCCTAAAATCCACTGCCCTTTCAATGGGAGGAAGGGAGCTTTCTGAGAAGGCAAAGGCTCTGGAAATGGCAGGTCACGCATATCAGGACGGTCCCCAGGAGGAGAAAGCCCAACAACTTCAATTCATCAAGGACAATCATGATCACGCCATGGAGCTTTATGACGCATTCGTAAAGGAAGCAAAGGAAAGAAAGCTTTGGGAACCCAAATAGTGTCAGTTGAAAGGACAGGCCTTTGACCTGTCCTTTTTTCTTTGCCATGAGATGATGTATATGGAATACATGGAATGTTCAAAACTAAAAGAATAAAAAAACCATACAAAAAGTTGATAATTTTAGGAAAATTCTATTGACATCTTATCATCCGTATGGTATAGTATAGACAGTCAAAGGGGAGAAGGTTAAGATGAGGCTGAAGGATATCTTCGAGATGGCAGCCAATCCTGTTGAAGGGAGGAGAATCCGATGGGAAGGTAAGCTTTCCCTAGAGAATTCGTATACCGTATGAGAGATAACTGCATAGTATAGCAGCATCCGCGAAGATGACGAGAAAGTCTTGCGGGTGCTGTTTTCGTTTACGTTTTTCCCTTTACAATTTGAGCGATGCCCCATCCCATACCAATCAAAATCCAAGAAAAAACTTCTTTTTATATGTTATTTATGGTATATTAGAAGATGGTTTTCAGAAGTTTTCATAATAAGCAAGACGAAAATCCTCCGATTTTCGTCAGCCCTTACATGAAAACAACAAACCAATCCACGTCCTTCCCTATAGGACTCGCCGACGTGGTTTATTGGGTTCTCACAGTAATTCCTTATCTAGTGAAATTTAGGAGGCTTTCCATATGAGCATTCGCATCGGAATTCTTGGATATGGCAATCTTGGACGTGGTGTAGAGTTTGCCGTAAAAGAACAGGAGGACATGGAGCTTGTGGCTGTTTTCACTCGCCGTGACCCCGCCTCTGTAAAGATTGCGACAGAAAATGTTCCTGTCATCAGCGCGTCAAAGGCTGCTGAATGGAGGGATAAGATAGACGTGCTGGTTCTCTGCGGCGGCAGCGCAACAGATTTGCCTGTTCAGACGCCTGAGTTCGCGAAGCTTTTCAATGTCATAGACAGCTTCGACACCCATGCCCGCATTCCCGAGCATTTTGCCGCGGTGGACGCAGCCGCGAAATCCGGCGGGCACGTCGGCATTATTTCAGTTGGATGGGATCCGGGACTTTTCTCATTGGCAAGAGTCTATAGCAGCGCCATACTGCCTGACGGGAAAGACTATACTTTCTGGGGCAAGGGCGTCAGTCAGGGCCATTCCGACGCGGTTCGCAGGATTGCTGGCGTAAAGAACGCCAAACAGTACACGATTCCCGTAGATGCTGCCCTGGAAGCTGTCAGAAGCGGAACCAATCCCGAGCTTTCCACCCGCCAGAAGCACACCCGCGAATGCTTCGTAGTCCTTGAAGATGGCGCCGATGCCGCAAAGATTGAGAATGAAATCAAGACCATGCCCAACTACTTCAGCGATTACGATACCACAGTGCACTTCATCAGCGAGGAAGAATTCAAGCGTGATCACAGCGGCCTTGCCCATGGTGGATTTGTTATCCGCTCCGGCAAAACCGGAAAAGGTAAGGAGCATAACCACATCATAGAGTTCAGCCTCAAGCTGGATTCCAATCCTGAGTTCACTACCAGCGTTCTGATTGCCTACGCCCGGGCTGCCTACAGGCTTTCCGGGGAAGGACAGACCGGCTGCAGGACGGTTCTGGATATACCGCCCGCATACCTTTCGGCCCAAAGTCCCGATGAACTGAGGGCTCATCTCCTGTAAAACTCACCAAAACCCATATCAGCATAATTTGATTCCCCCAGACAATGCAAAAATAAATGAAATCGAAGAACTCTAAATATCGACGATTTCAATAAGGGGCGACTCACTCTATGAAGAAAGCGACTGTTATAGTCGGTATAATACTTACGTGGAACAGCGTTGCAATGGCAGGTGAATCTCCGGCCAACAAAGCAGAAAATATACCTGTAGATAACTCGGCTACCTCTACCGTTACATCCGTAAATGAAACAGTTTTAACAAAGCATGCTCACGCATCTGATAACTCGACACATAAGGAGAGCACCACACCCTCCGAGGTCACGAAATCCCCTCAAACAGATACAACTGACAGGACAGATATTCCTAAAATCGAAATGTCTTTGCCCGAAAAGAAAGAACATTCAAAGCAAAAGCCATATGAAATACAGATGTCGTATTTACATGGAGGATTTTTCAAAGACAGGAAGATCAATCGCTATGATGTGGATCTATTGAAACAGTTCAAGAGAAACGGGTCTATAACCCTGTACGTTGGAGCTACCGTATCCCGCATGACCGGCTATACCACGGAAAATGGAATATGGAGGGACAGCAACGCCTGGGGAATCGGCCCTACCTTCATGTTTAGGTGGGAAAAGCCGATTTGTGGGAAACTGTACGGATCAATTGATGCCTCGGCAAGCCTGCAGTTTTACAACAGAGCTCACCCTGCCTCGGGCAGAGCCTTTGGATTTCTTTGGCGGGCAGGTCCACGCTTGACCTATCGTTATAACGAATATGAAGCTTTAAGTCTTGGATATATTTTCCATCATTGCTCAAACGGCTTCCAATCCCACAATCCCGGCTATAATGGA
>DOYB01000148.1:8878-9297 GCA_003518745.1 Selenomonas sp.
TTATGGCTGTAGCGCCGCCCACACCACCGACACCACCTACTCCGCCGACTGTTCCACAGGTAAACCTGCAGGAAAAGGGTTCCACTACGGAAAGCACTGTTCCCTCAAAGGGAAAGGATCAAAGTCCTGAGGCGCAGGCAAGGTCATCGGTTGCCCAGGGAAATGGTTCCCTGTCGAAGACCACAACCACTAATCCTAATGATTCAAAGGATAGACAGGCAAATTCCAACAACCAGGCATCACAGACTTTAAATCCTCAACAGGCACCTGCGAACGATCAAACCATTACTCAAGTCCCCCCACTCATGGACGCAAAGGAACTTATGGAGAGCCGCTCAAACACGAAGGATCAATCACAGCAGGCTAAGGCATCAGCTTTGCCACAGTACGACGGCACTTATTCATCATCGGGTCATGGC
>DOYB01000146.1 GCA_003518745.1 Selenomonas sp.
GCGGCGGCAAGATCTGTTCCGAAGGCAGGGAAAAACTTCCTTGCCTGTTTTCTCTCTGCTTCCGGCACCTCGGGCACCAGCGGCTCCTCCGCGGTACGGCATGGCTCCTTCACCTGAAGCTTCTCACAGATTCGGTCAGTGATTTTCTCTGCCATAAGACGGTATGTGGTGAACTTTCCGCCCACAATGGTCATCATACCCTTCAATCCGTCATTGGCATGGTCCACAATGGCAAACCCACGGGAGGCGCCGCGTCCCGACGCGCCGCCCGGCGGTATGTAAAGGGGACGTGAGCCTGCGAAGACCCTCAGCATACGATAATCCCTCAGGTTCTCGAAGGTCTGCTCACCAATCTTCAAAAGGTTTTCAACCTCTGCCCTGGAGGTGCTGGTATCCTCGGGATCCGGAACACTCATGGATGATGTGCCCAAAATCGTTATGGAACCGTGGGGAACGAAGATATCACCGTCAGAGGACTTATGCAGCCTGTTCACCACATGGTTAACTATGCGCTGATTAAAGGCAATAAGGGTTCCCTTATCCGGCTGAACGCTCACTTCAAGTCCCGCGAGAGCCGCGATTTTGCCGGCCCAGCCTCCTGCCGCGTTCACCAAAATATCGCAGCCGATCTCATATTCCTCCCCGGTAATATTGCTACGGACGCGAACACCATGAACCTCGCCGTTCTCCTGAATAACTCCGATAATCTCCGTATATGTCTTGAATTTTCCGCCATAGCGCTTAGCCGATTCCACGTTCTGCCAAGACATGCGGAAACCATCAATTGCCGCGTCGGGAATCAGATAAGCAGAAACCGCATGCTTCCGCGAAAGCAATGGCTCCATGGCAAAGGCCTGCTCCATCGTAATCGGCGTTATCTCTATGCCGCTGTCCTTGCAGCCCTTTACCCACTGTTCCTCGTAATCCGGATCGTCACTGTCCAAGCGGACAAACATACCGCCCACAGGCTCAACACAGGAGCGCCCAATCCTACGGAGAATCGTGTTCTCAATGATACACTCCCTCGCCGCCTCCTGATCCTTGACCGCGTAGCGTCCGCCGCTGTGCAAAAGTCCATGAAATCTGGAGCTGGCTCCGTTCACCAGATCGCGCTTTTCAATCAATAGGACCTCCACGCCCCGCATGGCCAAATCGCGAAGAATACCGACACCTGTGGCGCCTCCGCCAACAATTATGACTGTCGCTCTCTCCATAATACACACCTCATCTATTTTATTGGAATACACACCGCAAAATAGTATTCCTCGTTAGTACGCTGTTCTTCTCAAAAGGATTTATAAATCCTTCACTCACTCCAAATAGTGAAACTCGTCCTTAAAAAATACTACAATACTGTTTCATGCTCGTCAATACAAATCCTTTATTTCGATTTATTTATGTGCACTCACTACGTACATTCATACAAATACGATACATGATTCGTTACGATATTTCCAAAATTTGCTTTTCTTTTCAATTGTTCAAAGGTATAATGAATTTGAATCATGCGTCTTTAAGCCGCATTTTACTCACAGCAGGTTGAATTGGATTGGGAGGTTGTAATCACATGAAGGCTATTGAAATACGTAAAGATATCTATTGGACCGGTACCATCGACTGGTCAATGCGCTACTTCCACGGCTATCAGACCTGGCGCGGGTCCACCTATAACGCGTACCTTATTCTTGATGACAAGATTACTCTCATAGACACCGCGAAGGAGCCCTTCAAGGAGGAGCTTCTTGCCCGTATTTCATCGGTCATTGACCCGGCAAAAATCGACTACATAGTATCCAGCCATGTGGAGCCCGATCACTCCGGCGCCATACCCTTTATCGCAAAATACGCGCCAAATGCTGTCATCATCACAAGCCAGCCTAATGGCCTGAAGGGACTTACAGCCAGATACGGTGAGCTGAAATACCAGACAGTCAAGGCCGGGGATACCCTTTCCATAGGGAAGCGCACCCTTGCCTTTGTCCCCACCCCAATGCTCCATTGGCCTGACAGTATGGTGACCTATTGCCCGGAGGAGAAGATACTGTTCTCAAATGATGCCTTTGGACAGCATTTTGCCTCTACCGAGCGATTCGATGACGAGAACGATTTGCCTACGGTTCTTTCCGAAGCGAAAAAATACTATGCCAACATCCTCATGCTTTATGGCAAGCAGGCGCAGACAGCCCTTAAGGCCCTCGAAGGACTGGATATAAATCTCATTGCCACGGGCCACGGCATAATCTGGCGCTCACACATAAAGGAAATCATCGAGTGCTACAAAAAGTGGAGCAGCTTCGATTTGGATGAGAAGGCCGTGGTGGTTTTCGACAGCATGTGGCACTCCACCGAGCGCATGGCCCATGCTATTACCGAAGCCTTCAAGGAAAGGGGCATTCCCGCTACCCTCTACGATATCAAGGCAACCCATATGTCTGATATCGTGACGGATGTACTGACCAGTAAATATCTTGCCGTTGGCTCACCCACAATCAACAATCAAATGATGCCCTCAATAGCCGGCTTCCTCTGCTATCTGAAAGGACTGGCTCCAAAGAATCACAAGGCCTTCGCCTTCGGCTCCTATGGCTGGGGCGGTCAGAGCATAGGACTTGTGGAGGAGGAACTGAAGGCTGCCGGCTGCGAAATCTGTCTTGAAAAGATACGCGTAGCGAATGTTCCTTCAGATGAGCAGCTTAAGGAAATCGCTGAAAAGATCAACACCATACAGTAACTAAGAGATAGAGATAGAGATAGTTATAGTAAACGACAGTATATCTGCCAACAGCATACAGCCACCTCATCCACCGCTAACGCGGTCCCCCTTCCCCTCAAGGGGAAGGCTTAGGCAAATACAAAGTCGATTACTATAGCTATAGAGAAAATCCCGCTCGGCCTGTGCGCTGAACGGGATTTCTGCGTCTTTACTATTTTATTTTTCCTTCGGAGTCATCTTCATCCTTCTGCTTCACACGAATACCGCCTGCGGCAACGGCATAATCAAGTTCATTGTCATCCATGCGGCCTGCCCAGGGGCCTGCCTTCCTGTTGTCCATACGGTGCATGTTCATAAGTCTTGCCTTAAGGGTTTCCCTTACAGGGTGGTTCAGCGAGAAATCGTAGCTGCTAAGCTCCTTATCCAGTTTCATCTCATCCATTACAATCATTCCTCTCTTTTCAATAGTTTTTTTATTTTATATCCTTCTGTCCTTTATATCCCTCAAGTTGCAAAAGTGTTGTAGATTTTTAAAAAAATTTTTATGAAATTTTAATTATACTGAAGCCCCTCCCGGTGGAATTACCATCCGAGAGGGGCTTCACTGCAAATCCTATCGTTCCCGGCAGCTATCAGCCTTCCTCCAACAGGCTGCGAAGCCTCTCCTTTGCCTGTTTCAAAGCAGCCCTCACGGAGCTTGGCGCCATGCCCATAACTTCTCCGATTTCATTTGACTTCATATTCAGCCAATAGGTCATCTCCAATATCTTACGGTCCCTCTCCTTGAGCTTCCCCATAGCTATACGAAGCTCTTCGCTTCTCTCCTTGGTAAGGGCTTGTTTCTCCGGTGTCTCATGTTCGGGAGCAGCAAAATCGAAGGAATCATCCCAAGGGGCCAGAACGGCATGTTCCTTCCTGCCGTAGTATTTGCTAATAACGTTCTGCGCTATCCGAAAAAGCCATGTAGAGAAGGCGCCCCGCTCAGGTTCATATTGGCTTAGGTGCCTGTACATCCTGATAAAGGTATCGCTTACCAATTCGTCAGAAAGAGCCTCATCCTTCGTTTTCCCCAAAATATATTGATAAACTCTGGGGAAGAAGTAATCATAAAGCTCAGAAAAAGCAGCCTCGTCCTTTACTGCCGCTTGAGCAAGACGCCCCCAGTAATCCTTATCCTTTGTTATCTGAATGCCCCTCAGATTATTTAACATTTTCTGCCTGTCTCCCCTCTGCCATTTCACGGGCAGCAGCTTCGGCAGATACGGCCGGCTTATTCAGCATTGCCTCGTCCTTCTTTACTTCTTCCTTCGTAAGAACCAGCTCCGGCTCGGTTTGATATGCCGGCAGCGCAGCCGTCTCCACTGCTTTATTGGCTGACATTCCGTCATGTTCTGCTTCCACATAGCTTGGAACATCGAAGCCAACCGGTACCCCCATAGCTTTTTCCAAAGCGGCACGATAAAGATTATATTGATAAAGTGCGGTGTAATAATTGGAACGTGCCTGCGTGAGTCTTTCCTGAGCGTCAGTCAGATTGAGAAGTATGTCAACGCCCTCTTCGTAGCGAACCTGCGCTATCATGTAGTTTTCCTCTGCCTTTTTGACCGCGATGGCCGTGTCCTGTATATTCGCCTCCGCGGTACGCATCTGGATATAGGCGCTGCGGGTTTCCAGCCGGATGTTCTTCTTAACCCGTTCTGCCTCTTCCTTGTACTGCTCTATCAGAGCTTTTGCCTGGTTCACTCCCGCCGATGTAATACCATTGTCGAAAATGTTCCAGGATATGTTGACCCCGGCCTCCCATTGATTGTTGCGCTCACTTCTGAAGGGACTATTGGAGCCTATGCTCTGGCTTGCCGTACCGGTAATCTTAGGGCGGTAGCCTGACTTGGCAGCATCCTTCTGGGCTTCGGCAATTTTCACGTCATAGTCCGCGACAAAGCCGTCGGGCCTGTTCACTATGGCGTATTCCTCACACTCCTCCAATTTCCTTGGATATGGCTCATAGGAAAAAACATCCAAAGCCTTTATATTTGTGTCCTGTGGAAGCCCTACCGCGCTTGCCAAACGGCTTTTAGCCACATTCGCGGCTCCCTTCGCGTTCATTAGGTTCTGCTTGTAATTGGCAAGACGCACCTCCATCGTCAGAACGTCTGCCTTAGCCACGGCCCCCTCAACATACTGATCGTTGATCAATCTCAACTGGGAAGTGGCCATGTCAACCGACTCCTTGGCCACTCTTTCCAGATTCTCCCGATGAACCAGCTCGGCATAGGCGGATGCCACATCATAACGCACAGTCTGCCGCGTGTTCTCAAGGGTAAGATCCGCCCGATTCAGCTTGTAGCGGTTCGCGTCTATCTGCCCCTCCAGCTGTCCTCCGGAATATATTGGAACCGTAAGGTTCCAGCTGTTGGAAAAGGTATTGTTATAAGCATAGGAGCCCACTTGTCTACGCGTGTAAACAGGAAGTTCCCCAAATACATAACCTGCCACCGACACGGCCGTATGGGGATTTCCGTAGGTTGAATGGCTCTCTCTGTTTGATTGGTAGTCCCTGCCCCCGATTTTCACTGCCCTGGAATTCCATGCCACAGTGGGGCCCTTAGACCTGCGGGCAGCAGAAAGGCCCCACTTAGCCGCATCCCTGCCGGCCTCCGCTGATCCTATTCTTTCATCTCCCATGAGAGCCATCCCTATACTATCGCTGAGTGTAAGCTGCACAGCCTCACCCGCGCCGTACATGTCCTCATAGGAGGCTTCTGATGGCTCCGCGGCTGAAGAATATCCTGTTGTACAGGAAACAGCCATCAGAGCCAGCAAAATTATCTTTTTCATTAAATGGCTCACCTCGTACTATGCTACTTGCCGCTTTACCAGTTCGGTAAAGATTCCGCCCTTTTCCATCAGCTCGTCGAAGGTCCCTACCTCAGCCACCCGGCCTGACTCCATCACTATGATTCTGTCGCAGTTGCGTATGGTGGAGAGACGATGTGCCACGATTATACGTGTGGCTCGAAGCTTCTCCAGGCTCTTGGTCACTATGGACTGAGACCTGTTGTCAAGGGCACTGGTGGCCTCATCAAAAATCAAAAGAGAGGGTTTGCCAACGAGAGCCCTGGCTATAAGTATGCGCTGGCGCTGCCCGCCGGATATGTTTGAGCTGCCCTCACTGATGACAGTCTGCATCCCCATGGGCATCTGGGCAATATCTTCGGCAATGCCCGCGGCTTCTGCCGCCATCCACGCATCGTCCTGAGTCAGCAGCCTTGTTCCCACGATATTGGTAAATATATCTCCTGTCATAAGCTGTCCATTCTGAAGCACCACACCCATCTGCGAACGTACAGAGGGCAGTGAAAGCTCGGACAGATCCTGCCCGTCAAAGGAAACACTTCCACGCTTTGGCACCTCAAATCCAAGCAGCATACGAACAAGAGTGCTCTTGCCGCTGCCGGAGCGTCCCACTATAGCTACATTCTCCCCTGCCTCTACAGAGAAGCTCACATCGTGGAGTACCTCTTCCCCCTCCACCTCAGTCATCTCTCCCTTTTCACCGGGAACCATATGACTGTAGGCAAAGGAAAGATGGCTCACCTCCAGAGCTCCTGTAAGCTTTCCCGCGTCCTGCTTATCCTCTGAGGTTTCAGGAACCGCGTTCAAAATGGGGCGCAGGTTCTCCAGCTGAGGCTGGATCCCGAAATACTGGCTGATCAAACCCAATACGCCGCCAAGGACACCATTGAAGCTCGTATACGCGGCATTGAACGCGATGAACTGAGCATAGCCTATGCCCTGCTGCGTGGTTTTTCCGTCAGCACTCACTTCATTCATGCCATATACGGCAATCCAATAGAGTATCATTGTCAGCACAAAGGGCTGCATACTGGAAATAATGGATGTGTAGTTATTCTGCCAACGCAGCTTCAGAGTCCAGTTCCAGTGTTCACCGAAGGCCTTGGTCCAGAGATTGTATGCCTGTTCCTCCGCTCCCTGCACCCTGAATTTCGCGAGCCCCGCAAAAATCTGCTGCACTATGCCCGCCGACTTATTGCCGGCATCAATAATCTTGCGCTGGAAAAACAATACCCGCCGAAGGACTATGGCCACAAAGAGCGAATAGACCACCCAGACGGCGACGGCGGCTGCTGTCAGCTTAAGACTGTAGTAGCACATCAGGAATATGCTCCAGAAGGAGAATATGAATCCCAGTATAGAGCCTACAAACTCACCTGAAGCGAGGCTCTTGGCTATACCTATACCTCCCATGCGGCTGGCCAGCTCGCCAACCGTATACCTTCTGAAGAACTTTGTAGGCAAACTCATCAGCCTGCCCCACATCGCGGCCTCCGCGGCAATCTCGATACGAGTCGAGATACGCATGACCGCGATGGAACGAACAATACTGAGAGCCGCGGTGGTAAAGCTGGTCACCATCAGCGCCTGCGTTACAGTAGCCAAACCCTGTCTGTCCAATATTGGTATGATATCCTGGAAAATAGTTTCCGTTATTATTGGCGTGGCCAATGGGATAATTCCGGCAAATATACTGCAGGCAATAATCGTACGGTAATCTGCCTTCCAGCATTGATGGAACATGAACTTTATTAGATCCCACAGCTTTAACGCGCGGGCAGGGAAGCCCGCATAACAGGCAAAGGCATCCTTTTTCAGCCGCTTTGTTTCCTCATCCGTCAGGACAACACCCTCAGGATTTTCCCGATATACGATTCTATAGCTCTCGGGAGTATCAGGCACTACAGCGGCTATTACCTCCTTCTTCGCGCCCTTCGGGGTGTAAAAGCCGATTATGACGCCTGTATCCTTCTTGTACCAGTCATCCGGAAGGGATACAAGACGCATCTGCATATTGCCCTTCTGCATAAGGCGGCGCAGCAGCGCCACAGAATCCAACCGTCTGGCGTTTTCCTCCGCTATGCCAATAGATTCCACAGGCATAGAAAGAGCCTTCGCCACTCGCTTCACTGTGAAAATCGCTTCCAGTACCAGCTTGCTGTCGGCTGAGCTTTCACTTTCTCCTGAAAATAGGAGTTCCTCTCCCAAGAGGCTCCTTACGCCATTTTCAACAAGGATACGCTTGGAGCGCTCGCGTATTCTCATACGGCGGCTCAGAATCTTGTCCTCAGAGCCGAAACGCAGGCCGAGCAGCATGGACAGGATTTCTTCGTTATCCCTAAAAGCCTCTTCAAGCTCCCGGACTGACGCCTTGCCCGCCATCATTCCCGGCTTTTTCCACGTCAGTATCATATCATCGCCCCGGTCCGCCATCATGCGTACCCAGGGAATCTCAACCAACATTTCGAACCAGCGTTCCATGCTGCTTCGCAGGACCTCAATCCCCGTCCATTCAAAGGGGAGCAGGCTGAGCTCCGCGTCCTCTGTAGCATAGATCCTTATCTTGACTTCCCCGAAGGCATCCAAAGCGGGAAATACCGGATCACCTTCCGAAAGGGTCATCAAATAGCATTGACGGAAGGACAGCTTATCACCGTCGGCCTTGTCTCCCACCAGAGCATAAACCTCGACCTTTCCTGAAACCACTTTGTAAAACGAGTGTTCATCCTCCACGAGAAAGCGCTTCCCGGCCATCAATCTCACATTTGGTTCCATCGGCACCTCCTCCTTCCTTATGAATCCAAGGTTTCCTGAGTCTCGCTCTCCCGTTCCTCGATCAAGCGCTTATACGGGCCGTCATGCCCTAGCATATCCCTATGTGTGCCGCGCTCAACTACTTTTCCCTGGGAAAGGACTATAATCTCGTCGCAATCCCTTATGGTGGAAAGCCTGTGAGCCACTATTATGCAGGTACAGCCACGATGACGGATATTTTCCAGAACCTTCTTTTCCGTTATGGGGTCAAGAGCGCTTGTTGCCTCGTCCAGCACGAGAATTGATGGATTTATTGCCAAAGCCCGCGCGATCTCCAAGCGCTGCCGCTGACCGCCGGAGAAGTTCATGCCACCCTCAGATACCTGAGCTTCATAGCCCTTATCCAGCTTCAATATATCCTCATGTATACACGCATCCTTTGCTGCCTGAATAATATCACTCTTCCGCACGGTACTGTCGAAAAGGGCTATATTCTCAGCAACGGTGCCTGTAATCAGGAATATGTCCTGATCCACAGCCGCAAGGGAAGCCAGTATGACTCTGCGGGGCACATTTCTTCTCGGAACCCCGTCAAATGCCAGAGTTCCTCCCCATTCCTCGTAAAGTCCCGTAATGACCTTCGCCAGCGTGGATTTGCCACTGCCCGACGCGCCCACGACGGCCACCCATTCACCGGGATTAGCATGCATATTGAAATGCTCCAAAAGGGGTTTTTCCAAGGGGCTGTAGCCAAAGCTCATATCCTCAAGGGTAACCTCCCCTGAAAGACGGTCCATACGAAAGGCTTTCTTATCCTCTTCTTCCTTAGTGGGAAAGTTCAGTGCATCAACCTCATAGCGCCTTACGTCGTTCAGCCTTTGCATCTGCATTTCCGTAGTCTGCAGGGTCGAGCCAAGCCCCACCAGCGCATTGACCGGAGCCTGAAAGCTGCCCATGAGGTGCTGAAACGCCATGAACATACCGGCTGTCATAGCACCTTCCATGATGGAAAAACCACCTATGGTCATTATCAATGCCCCGTTTATGCCTGAAAGAAGCGTAGGGAGGAGCTTTACTGACATAGCCCAAAGGGTGGTTTCCTGGGAAGCCGTCAGCACCTTTGTCTGATAGCCCGCCCACTTCGTAAAGAAATCCGATTCATCACCATTGGCCTTTATGGTCTCTATCATGCGAAGCCCGTTCATGGCCACACCATAGGCTTTGCCCGCGTCCTGCTGGATGCGCATATTAAGATCCGTAAGATGGCGCCTCATGGCAAAAAACAGTATGATTTCAACTGAGGTGAAGGCTACACCTATCAGTGTCAGCGCCACATTGTACTGAAGCAGCAGCAACAGATAGAAGATAGCCACGAACATATCCAGAACCGCTGTTGCCGCGGGTCCCGACAGAACTCCCGCAATGGACTCATTGAAGCCCACACGGCCCGCGACCTCCGCCGCATACCGCTGATGGAAGAACTGCATGGGCAGCTTCAGCAAATGCCAGAAATAGCTTGATGAATCCGCAAGCGTCAGCTTCCTTTGCCACTGGGTAAGCACCACGGCTCTAAGCCATGAGATTATTCCCGACAAAACAAAGGATATTCCCATCGCTATACAGAAGTTTGTCATCCAGTCCAGATGCTTCCTGGTTAGTATCTCATCCATGAATATCTGGCTCATAACCGGTCCCGCCAGACCGGGAATTATAGCGCATAATTCCAGAATCAATATGAACAGCGCCGCCCAACGATCCTCAAGAAGCTTCCTTGCCATGTCCTTGAACACGTTATAGCGATGGCCTTCCTTTTTGAAGCCCTCCCCGGGCTCTATGTATAGGGAAACCCCCGTATATGAGGTACGAAATTCATCCATTGGAACGGTACGCCGCCCCATGGCAGGATCATTGAGATAGGCCTTTCCGTCCTTGATGCCCTCCAGCACCACGAAATGATTGAATTCCCAATGAATAATCAGCGGAAAGGGTTTCTCCGGGATGAGCTCTATAAGATCATCCACGGTCCACCGATAACCATCCGCTTCGCAATTACGATTCCTGGCTGCCCTGATAACACTGCTGGCCTTAGAACCGTCTCGATTGACGCCGCACTCTGCTCTGAGCTTTTCCAGCGGAATCCAAAGATCATAATGAGCCAGCACCATGGCCAGCGCGGCGGCGCCGCATTCCGTCGCTTCCATCTGAAGAATCGTCGGAACCTTTACCCGCCCGCCGCCAAAGAACCACTCTTTCAGCTTCGTAATCATGCGTTCACCTGCTCCTCAACCATTGACTCAGCTTGTAGAACACCTTTTCAATGGGTGGGCGCCGTTCAATTATTATAGAGCCGGTGCAGAAGCTGCCTGCTGTAATGGGCTTGTGTTCCCCCACGGATGAGGTCCAGAGGTACCCGGACTTATCGTTTTCATCCTTCACAAGATCAAAATTGACCTCTACCACAGAGCTTTGCTGCGCCTGAATAATCCACTGGGCAAGCTGATCATTACCCAAATTCTTCTGCATTGCCTGCATGGATACCGGATATTGCGACACAGAACGGACAGTCCCCAGAAGGCTTCCCGTCTGTGAAACATCGACACCGTTGGGTGACAGCTGTATCGTCTGTCCCTTCTCTACACGTTTCCCCTTGTTCACCGGAATATAAAGTATACCCTTTAGATCATGCTTGCCTTCATCTACCCGCACAGCGGCAATGGGCGTACCTCCGTTTACAACTGCGCCCTCTTCCACAAGAACCTCGTCCACTGTACCATCGTAAGGGGAATGCACGAATTCCGAGGCTTCCTTCTGATAGCGCTGAGAATCAAACTCATGGACCCGGCTTTCCGCGTCACGGCTGTTAGATGCCAGCCCCGGACGATATTGAGCCATACGTGTGACCGCGTCTGCCTGCGCCTGATCCACATGGGCTATGAGCTGTCCCTTGGTGATTTTTTCGCCATGATGAATATATACTTCGTCTACAACGCCGCCTGAAATGGCTGATATCTTTGCCACACCGCTGGGATCCATAATCAGTCCCATTCCATCAGCCTTTACGGTGAAGGAGCCGAATATGGACCATACGACAACAGCTACCATCGCCGCCGCCACAGCGACCAATCCCATCCAGCCTATAGGAGTCGTTATAGGAAGCACCGTGTCCAGTTTTTCAGGCGAACGCATCTTGTCAAGGGCTTCTTTGCTGAAAATCTGGCTGTTGTCCCGATTCCATCGTTCTGCCGCGCTTTGCTGCTGAACTGAGTTCTTTTCTGCCTCCCCCATTAACGCTCCCCCTCATCCAAAGTAATTTCGACTCTCATTCCATCAGAAAGTCCTTCAAAGTTGCCTACCACAACCACATCACCCTCAGAAAGCCCCTCCAGAATCTCCACATACTTATCATCGTCGGTTCCGGCCTTGACATTCCTGATATGAATAGTTCCATCCTCTACCACGTAAACCTTGTCACGGGCTTTATCAAACATCGCGCCAAGGGGCACAGTAAGGCATTTATAGGAACTGCCCGTCCTCATCTCCACGCCCCTGTAGGTCATGGGTTCCAGCAGACGAGTGCGGTTGTCGACCTCCCATACAGCGCGCCGCACATCAGCCGGCTCGGAAAGGGGAGGCGTTATTTCCTTCAAGGTAGCGTAAATCTTCTGGTCCCATCCTGAGTTGCCGGCTCCATAGCCCGTATCATATGCCTTTCCCATGGCCCATCGATCCAGAAACGAAAGTGTGGAAACGTCACCTATCTTAAGGTTACGTGCGTTGCTATCATCAAGATTGATGGAAAAGGTCAGTCTATCGAAATTTCCTACCAGCGCGATAGGTGTTCCCGCCTGTATATATGCGCCTTCCCTCTGATAGAGAATAATTACCTCCCCATCTACAGGGGATACAACAGTTAGCCAGCCCTCCTGAACCAAAAGCTGCTCCCGCTGCGCCTCAGCTTCGCGAAGAGCTTCCTGAGCTGCCAAATACTGAGCCTGTGATTCCTCATATTTCTCCTTGGAGGTGGCATTCTTTGCCATAAGCCGCCCCTGCCTCTGGTACGAGCTCACAGCCTGAGCCAGGACTGCCTCTGCCTTGCGTACAGCGCTGGTGGCCTGCTGGAGCTTCAGCGGAATACTCTCATTGGCCAGTGAAATAAGCGGATCGCCCTTCCGCACCGAATCATTCTTTCCCACATACCAATTCAATATACGCCCGTCCACCAAAGCTATGGCATCTGTCATACTGTCACTGCTGAAGCGTACGGCATCCATATCGATGGTAGGCTGAAAATCCCTTATCGTCGCCTTCGCTCCCGTAAGCTGGACGACACGGCTATCCATACGCTTCGCGATCTGGTTCTCATCGCTGTAGTTGAGCCACGCACCATAGCCTACCAGGGCAAAGGCCATCAGGAAGATAATGATTAGACCCGCATAAAAATATCGCTTCATGTTCCCTGTATCCTTTCTTGAACCTTTAACCTTCTTGCTGCCAAATGACCATAATGTTCAAACGCCAATCCCCTTCTTCAGATACTTCTGCTGAAGCTGGAAAAGCGCTCGAACCAGTTTATCCTGCTGCTTCTCTGAAATGTGGTTTTCCATGTGCGCCCCTATATGATAAATATAATGATTCAGAAAACGTATCTGGGTGCAGCGCCGCACCGTTGCCGTAGCGCTGAATGAACCATATCCGGGAAGATCGTCAATACATACGGATATATGGCTCCCAATTGGAGCTTCCTGCTCCGAGGCAAAGCATATCCCGTTCCCGCTTATATCACAAATGGTCATTTCCTTGGAGCTCCGCAGGTTTCCAAAACCATTGGGCAGCCTGACCTTCAGCCCCATTTCCTGTGGAACCTGAACCCGGACAAACTGACGCATCTGCTGCCGCTGCACCTGCGATGGAAAATCAAAGTACCATCTTTTCTCCGGAAGGGCTGTGGAGCTCCGGAACTTGGCAGTAAAACGATATACACAATTATTCCCTTGGGCCGCCCCGTAAAGCGTCTGTCCCGGCTCCAACCCCCTTATGTACTCACTGTCATCCATTTCCAGGTCAACAGCCATGAAGTCCAGCCTTTCGCCAATCTCGCAAATCGTTCCCACAACGCGACGTTTCCAGTCTGCCGTGTTCAAATGAACTATCTGTTGAAGCGCCAGCACATCGGCCCCATTAACATTCTCGCTGGTCACTCTATTTCCCTCTTTTCAAAAAAATTCCACTTCCACTTTTACTATTCTACTCTGAAAGCAGAAGAAGTCAAGCAGAGTATGCACACCGGTTGGCCGCTTTTCATGTAACATTTTTAATCAAATTCTCATAAAAATTTCATTTACGTTTACATTAAAATCACCGATATAGTAAATAGCGAATTGGTTGTGGGAAGCAACAGATACAGCCTCTTGCCTTCCCACGAGAAAGCCCTGTCAAGCATTGTGCTCGACAGGGCTTTCTTATACGAAATCATCCCTCAGACCTTTGCCGCTTCCAAAAATGCCTTGCCCGCTGCCTCGATGGTCATATCTATATCCTCCTCCGTATGGGCAAGGGACATGAACAGCGTCTCGAATTGTGAGGGCGCAAGATAAATATGCTGCTCCAGCATGGAGATGAACCAGCGCTTGAACCTTTCCTGATTGGCTGACTCAGCTCCCTTGTAATCCCAAACCTCGTCATCAGAAAAGAAGAACCCGAACATGGAACCGGCCTGATGGGCTCTGATATTGACCCCTGCGGCCTTCGCCTGCTTCTTCCACCCGGTAAGAAGCCTTTCTGTTTTTGATGCCAATTCGTCGGCAAAATCCTCGTCATCCATAAGGATACCCAAGGTTTCAATACCCGATGTCATGGCAAGTGGATTGCCCGACAGGGTTCCGGCCTGATATACAGGGCCTGAGGGCGAGACCTTTTCCATGATATCCCTGCGTCCGCCATAAGCCGCCACAGGAAGACCGCCTCCGATGACCTTGCCAAGGCATGTCAGATCCGGAACAACACCGTAGGCTTCCTGCGCTCCTCCTCTTGCGGCCCTGAATCCGCACATAACCTCATCAAAGATAAGCAGGCTGCCATGCTGTCTTGTCAGCTCCCTGAGAAGCTGCAGATAACCCTCCCGTGGCAGCACCAGCCCCATGTTGCCTGCCACCGGCTCTACGATTACAGCGGCAACCTCGCTTCCCATTTCTGTCATTACATTAGTGATTGCCTCTTTGTCATTGTATGGAATTGCGATAGTATCTGCCGCTGTCCCCTTTGTAACTCCCGGGCTGCTTGGAACCCCGAAGGTGGCCATTCCCGAGCCTGCGCTGACCAGCAGGCTGTCACTATGGCCGTGGTAGCAGCCCACGAACTTTACGATTTTGTCCCGCCCGGTATACCCGCGAGCGAGCCGCAGAGCGCTCATGGTGGACTCCGTTCCGGAATTTACCATGCGGATTACCTCAATGGAGGGATAGAATTTCATGACCAGCTTCGCCAGCTCACTTTCAAGCCCTGTCGGAGCCCCGTAGCTGGTTCCACGCTCCGCCGCCTGCTGAAGGGCCTTCACCACCCTTGGGTGAGCATGCCCCACAATCATAGGGCCCCATGAGCCCACATAGTCAATGTACTCATTGCCGTCAATGTCGTATATACGGCTGCCTGACGCATGAGAAATGAATGGCGGATTGCAGTCCACATTGCTGTAGGAGCGCACGGGGCTGTTCACTCCCCCTGGCATCAATGTCCTTGCCTCCGAAAAGGCCCTCGCAGATTTTTCCAGCTTCAGCATGTTTATTCCTCCAGCCACTTTGCAACGTCCATCGCGTGATAGGTGATGATTATATCCGCCCCCGCCCGTTTCATGCCGGTCAGGGTTTCCAGAACTATACGCTTCTCATCAATCCAGCCGTTTTTCGCCGCGGCCTTTACCATGGCATACTCTCCGCTCACATTGTAAACCGCCACGGGGTGATGGATATGATCGCGCACCTGCCGCACCACATCCAGATACGCCAGAGCGGGCTTTACCATGATAATATCCGCCCCCTCGGCAATATCCAAATCCACCTCTTTCAGTGCTTCCCTGGCATTGGCGGGATCCATCTGGTATTGGCGCCTATCCCCGAACTGCGGCGCGCTGTCCGCCGCGTCACGGAAGGGGCCATAGTAACCGGAGGCATACTTCACCGCGTATGACATAAT
>DOYB01000248.1:0-4151 GCA_003518745.1 Selenomonas sp.
AGATTCCCCTTTCAGCGTAGTCAACAGCTTTGAGAGCTGCATTGCCTATAAATCATTTGCAATTTTCGTACAATCATGTCCACAACGTAGCCATAGCTATCCAATTACCTCTCATTATACCGCGAATATTGGCGTTTTTCTATAGCCAGAGGCTTCCTTCGCCTGTCCCTACATCCGTTCTCATTTAATTCAAAGAGGCTCCGAGTCCATTGCGAACTCGGAGCCTCTTTTCAAAACTTCCCGCCGCATATGGGACAGGAC
The DNA here is from genome assembly GCA_003518745.1 of Selenomonas sp. Taxonomy (GTDB): domain Bacteria; phylum Bacillota; class Negativicutes; order Selenomonadales; family Selenomonadaceae; genus UBA9786. The sequence continues at coordinate 262 of DOYB01000248.1, forward strand.
TCGTTTTTAAACAGGAAATAGTATGGCACATAAACAAACAGCCATCCCCCGCCGATGATCAGGCGCATCATGGCTGTCCATCCTGTCCTACAATCAATTCCTTGGGTGTTTTATAAGTACCGTACACCATCGACTCTATGCGGCCACATGCCTTTAATATTGCATCAATGCTTATTCCTTCTGGAATCTCATGGTTCTTGTCCAAATAGCCACTCAAATATTCTTCTGAAGGATTATCAATGCCCAGTCGTTCACAGAGTAGCCAACACACAGTTTCAGCCTCAAATTCCATAATTCCGTCATTCAGATTCTTTATCTCCCTTTGAGGAATGTGCTTGAATCTGTCGTCCAGATGAAAATGTCCGCAAAAATAATGACCTAACTCATGGAAAATGGTAGCAGCTTCAGCCACCATTGAAAGATTGCCATTCACCACAATCTCGAAACAATTCCTAACCTGATAGTGTTTTATGCCTGAGGTTATATCAAATACCCTATACTGTGTCCGTTGAATCTTACCTGCCATATTAGGCCCATACTGCCCATAACTTAGAGCAATGCCTTCCCTGGGCAAGTTATCTATCAATTTTTTATGCTCCACGCCGGAGAAATGTCCCTTGATTCCAAAGGGATCGACAATTCCTTCAGGCAATGGGTCACCATAGGTGTCGCCAACATCATAAACAAACGAAACTGGCCCAAATTGCTTCAATATGACCAAAGGGTTAGCATTGGGCTTAGGGTACCTGCCGAATGCTCTCCATTGTGTGGCAGTTGCAACGAACTCACTGCCAGGCTTTTGAAAATATACAAGCATAGCATTATAAGGAGCTATTGCAGGAAACTTTGCTATGAAATGCATTAATTCTCCAGTACGCTCTGTAGACCTGAAATCTCTCACACTGTTGTAAAGGTTGTCTATTTCTTCAACTCTGTTTTTTCTCTTACTGGATTCCACTTCTGCATTCCTTCTTTCGTCTAAAAGTATTCTATTGTACTTCTATCAGTTTTACTTTGCGAGTCCAATCACGTGAAAAATCATATACAAATCTCATTTCATCTCCAACGCTTAGATGCATATCTTTTATTTTTGATTCTATGGAAATATTTCCCAAGTCATCATGCATGGGGCCAAAAGGACAAGCGGAATTCGTACGTTCTCCATCAGCAAATTCGAACAAAAACAAGTGATCAGGAGTAATACCATACTCATCAAGGATCATAAAACCCAACGTCATGAAAGTATCGTTTTCATCAATAAGCAGTTTCTTTCCTCTCCCTACCCGAAAATGATATTGCATACCAATCCCACCTTTCTCATTCTTTGTTTTCACACGTCATATTCGCCACTAACTTCCATTTTCCTGCCTTTCTGCACTTATCAGTCCATACGCCACAATCAGGAATACTGCCATACACCAGCAACCATTTATTTATGCTGCTTCTTTTGCTACATGTAAATTTGACTCCTACACAGTGCATTTCTCCCTTTCACCATATTTGTCTGTCACGCCAGAGGAAAAACAGCCAGCAGCTTACGCTGCTGACTTCTTATCACTGATGAAGTTTGTAGGCCTCTACCCAAACCTTCTCTGCCTTCAGGAATTTCTCTTTTGCTGATAAGCCCAAAAAATTCGGACTGTATGTGAGTACTCTCAGGATTTTATCTTTTGTAATCTCTTCGTCACACATTTCTTTTATCAGGAGTATGTCATCTTCATGACTCCAGGAAATGGTTAGCGACAAGATAGGCTTTGCGAAAAAAACAAAAACATCATAATCCGAGGAATCACTGGTTATCTCATTGACCTCAGTCTTCAGTATATCATCAATATACTGTTTATATTCCTCAGAGCCAAATACTTCTTTTCGTCTCGGATTTCGTTCATCAAGATTGCTTATTTCTTTCTTGTATTTCTTTTGGAAATGCCTTATTACATCCTCACAGTCTTCCTCACGAGCACGCTGTTTCAAATAATCCCAATCCAGCAAATCCGAATGAGCTTCAATCATAAATTTAGCCCACTCGTTAAAATAACCTTCCCTGAACTTTTTCCCTTTGACTTTAGGTGCAGCCTCCCAAAATTTGCCACGCAGGCTTCGGTCTATTATTATATCCTCCAGGCCTATTACTACTAATATCCTGTCATCCACATTTACATTAGTTACACGATTTATATCTCCGGCCAGAGGCCCTTTAGGAAATTCAACAACAAATGGCGTTCCATCGCATTCCCACACCCCGCCATTGTTAATAAACCCCAAAGAATTCATACACTCTGTAACCTTTTCATTGGTATTGAGGACAAAGTCAATATCTTGTGTTGCATACTGCTGAGAAGTATAAAACTCAACAGCCGACCCACCTACCATTACCGCTTTGACGCTACACTTAGCCAGTTCATCTGCTATGATACTGGCTACTCTTATTCGTTTGACACCTGGAGAGATACTGTTATCAGAAGAAATCCCTAAGATTTCTTCCTTCATGCTCTTGTTTTCTGCCATACAAACTTATAACCTCCGGGGATTTTCACCAAAACACCTCTATCCAGGTCCCGCTGCCATGCTTCCTTGACCTTTCTGGCCAGTGCCTCAGACTCATATGGATCTCTGTCTCTCACATCTCTGTCAGGCAGCTTAGGGGCACGCAGGTTCTTTGTCCTTGTCTTTATTTCCTGTTGATAAACTTTAAAATCCCAGTTTCGCATGCTACAGCACCTCCCTCACCACAATAGGTTAGATATAGGAAAGCAAACACATCGCCCTTATCTACTACATCTGCATCTCAAAGAGAGCCAGACTGATAGGGTGCTCCGGGTGCCTCTCATTGTATGCTGCTATTTCCCGTCTGTTGTAAGCCTCCATATCCTCACGTTTCGGCAGCACCCTTGCTGCCACATACAGCTTCTCCACTATCCTGGACTCAGGGTAGTCCGAGGGCAAGGCAATCCTTACGTAATCATCAGATTCACCGAATGTCTCTGAAACTGATCCATGACCGTATAAGAAATCCCAAAATTTGTCCATATTCTGTTTGCACCATCCTTACTCAACTCCGGGGAAGCTGTTCACATACTTGATCTTAATATCCGGGAAGCTCTCCACGAACTGCACCGTGAAGTCCTCACCATACTCCACAAACTGCCACTCACCCACGTCATCCTGGAAGGAACTGACAACTTTCACCCGCAAATCAGGAAAGGAATCCACTACCTTCACCTTGATATCTGCAAAGTGCTCTACTACCTTTACCTTGCCACATAGCTTGATGCCCTTGTAATACCCGTCAGCATTGACAGTCGTAGCCGCCATAGCCACCGTGCCATACAGCATCACCAGCATAAAGCACAGCAAGCTCACTGCCCTGCGCATCAATATCTCCCCTCTTGCTCCAAGTTGTTCAATCACTCGCTATATCAGAATAATTTCGCTTCCGTCCTCATTTTTCCTGCCTGACAGCATCAGTCAGCCTCAACAGACCTTTTGTGCAAAAGGCCGGGATGCCATATGGCCCCGGTCTTTTGCAGTTTCCTTTAGCGATATTAGGTGGAATTTGACATAACCACTTCCTCCTGATTGCTTATCGCCAGCAACTCCTTCACTATTGACTCGCTCCTGATTCGCATCAGGATATCATCCTCGTGCTCCCGCGAGAGGAAGTTCATGCTGCCATACCATACCAGATCGTCATCCATAACAGCAAAGTGGCAGTTGAGGCTATCAAATTCACGCACATCGGCTCCCGCCTCCCGCATTGCCTTCTTCATGTTCTCAATAGCTGCCTGCTGCTGGGGAGAGTATTTCCCTGTTGTCAAAGTCAGAATGATGTAATCTATCTGGGAGCGTTTGTCCTGCTTAAGCTTCTTGATCAATTCCCATACCCGCCG
>DOYB01000248.1:4259-4514 GCA_003518745.1 Selenomonas sp.
TCGCTGCCATCTGGAAATCCTGCCAGTACGTTTCCTGATAATCCCTCACCGTATATATAACATTGGCTCCATCGTTACCAGTAGGCGCGTAGACCGTATACCCCATGGCAGCATACGCGGACAACCTCTTTTGATACATACGCTCCAGCATTTTCACATGCACATCCACGTAATCATATATTATTACATTTTCCTTGCCCTCAAAGTCCCTGTGCAACCTTCCGGCATATTGGGCAATATTGCCCTTCCAGGACA
>DOYB01000002.1:0-373 GCA_003518745.1 Selenomonas sp.
GCATATTTCTCCAGAAGGTCGATTCCAAGCCTATTTCCCATTTCGTAGAAATAAACATTATCGGAGTGCGCCAATGCCTCTTTAAAATTTATCAGCCCCAGCACCTCGCCGCCGGCATTTCCCTTCGGGATAATCCAGTGTGTGCCGGCATCCATAATCAACTCGTCCGGGGAAACCTTATCGGCCGCCAAGGCTGCCGTACCCGTCACAATCTTGAAGGTGGAGCCAGGGGGGTATTCTCCCGTAATTGCCTTATTGTCCATGGGATGGTAAGGATTGTTGTTTATGGCATCCCAATTCTTCGTGGAGATACCGCCCGTAAACAGATTGGGATCAAAGGCCGGCCTGCTCACCATAGCGAGAACCTCGCCGG
>DOYB01000002.1:473-9327 GCA_003518745.1 Selenomonas sp.
GCCGCATGAGCCCCTATCTTTGAAAGCTGTTCATCCACGGCATGCTCCGCGGCCGTCTGAAGGTCCTTATCTATGGTAAGGTAGAGATCCGCCCCGGGTACAGGCTCCTTGCGTCCAAGTATCTGAACCGGCTTGCCTGCCACATCAACCTCCACCTGTTCGCCGCCGTCCTCGCCACGGATTTCCTTATCATATACCTTCTCAAGACCAAACTTTCCTATTATATCCCCGGACTTATAGCCCTCATCCTTACGACGTTCAAGCTCCTCATCACTGATTTCACTGACATAGCCGAAGGTATGAGCGCCTTCCTGCTTCAAAATATAGTTCCGAAGGGGCTGGACCTCAATGATAACGCCTGAATACAGATTCTTCTGCTCCTCGATTACCGCCATGATCTCCGGAGTAACGTCGGTCTTTATACGTATGGGATCAAAGCCCGAATGAGCGTTGATTTTCTCATGTATCTTTTCCACCGGAACCTGAAGGAGCTGGGAAAGCCGCTGAATCACGTCCTCAGAAACAGGCGCCGTAAGAGGCAGCAGCGATACTGTAAAGCCCGGTCTGTTGATAACCAAAGGCTGTCCATTCCGGTCAAAAAAGGTACCCCTCGGAGCAACCGAGGGGATGAGACGTATTCTATTGCCATCGGCCAGACGCGCATAGTACTCCCCGTCATAGACCTGAAGATATCCCACCCTAACAATCAGAACAGAAATCACCAGCACGGCCAGAATTCCCAAAACCTTGAGCCTGCCTTCGAATTCATCGTTCCCATTCATCTCATTCACTATTCCTTTTTTGTGTATACATACAAACCATAAGCCAGTCTATGTACAGGGTATGCCAGAGCCAGCTGGTAGAATATCATCGGAACCAGCGTATAGTGCGCGGAATCCGAGACATTCAGCCGGTACCCCAATAAAAACATCAGTGAAAGCATAATGAAATAGTGGATAGCCGACGCAACCGTGGAAGCCAGTATGGGTAAAAGGAAATCCTCCTTGAACACCCGGACTGACAGCTTTCCACACACATATCCCAACAGCATGAAGCTGAGAATATTGCCGCCAAAAAAGGTCCCGGTCGCCAAATCCTGAAGAAGTCCCGCGCAAAACCCCATGAAAACTCCGATTGGATGGCCCTTTAGGAAGGCAAAGGAAACCACCCATAGAAGCATCAGGTTAGTTGACAGGCCATGATAGGACAGCCACGGTAAAAGAGAGGACTGCAAAACGTACAGCCCGGCCGTAGCTGCCGACCATATTCCAAATTTTTTCATCTTTGAGAATCCCCCGCGGCATCTGGATTCGTTTCCGTTCCCGGAGTCTGCGGCGGCGGCGTCACAGGCTGAGGCGGTTTCTCTCTGGACGATACGATAACCGCCACATCCTCCAGCTTCTGGAAGTTAACGGCGGGCTCCAATACCGCATATTTCAGCAGGCCGCCCTCTTCGTTCTTTATTACCTGTACCCGGCCTACCACGATTCCCTTAGGATAAACTCCGCCAAAGCCTGATGTGACAATGATATCATCCTCCACCACGTCCGCGGTTTTTGGGATGCTTACCATACGGGGCATCGTGGGATTTTCCATATCGCCCTCGACTATTCCCGTCACTCTGGATTCAGGACGTTGCACCAAAGTCCCCACGGAGGAACGGGAATCAAGAATCAACTGTACCTTTGAGTAATTAGGCCCTGCCTCAGTGACATGCCCTACCAATCCCAACTGCGTAACCACCGCCATATTCTCATGGACACCGGAAGCAGTTCCCTGATTTATGACAATCATGCTGGACCAGGTGGCAGATTCCCTGCCAATCACACGCGCGGGAAGCAGGTCGAACTGGGAGGCGGCATTCTTATACCCCAAAAGCTCTCTGAGCCTTTCATTTTCCGCGGCATATTCATTTGCCATGACATTCTGTTCACGAAGCTGAGCCACCTCATTTCGAAGCATCTTATTTTGCTCGTGTACAGTATAAATCTCCCAACAGGTCGATGTCACATAGTTTACCTGACTCCCCACCCATGAAACGAAGCTCTGAAAAGGGGCAAGCACCGTGGAAACTGCCATGCTGCTCAAGGGTGTACTAAAACGACCTGGAGCGGCAAAAAATACAATGCAAAAAACACTGGCCACCACGAAGAAGAGTATAAATGCCTTGCGAATTCCGTTTTCCGTCCATTTGTCACGATTACTCATTGCTGCAGCTTCTTGGGCATCATAACCACACGTTTAAGGAGATTGATGTTTTCAAGGGACCTGCCCGTTCCCTCGCCAACACAGGAAAGCGCTTCCTCGGACACGAAAACCGGTATGCCGGTCTCCTTCGAGAGCAGCGTATCCAAACGACTCAGAAGCGCCCCGCCACCGGTCATCATTATACCGTGGTCCATGACATCCGACGCGAGCTCAGGTGGGGTTTTCTCCAAGGTTAATTTTACCGCGTCTACGATTTTGCCTACAGGCTCATCCAGGGCTTCACGCACTTCAACGGACTTTATGGTCACCGTCTTGGGCAATCCACTGACCATATCACGGCCGCGTATTTCCATACTTCTTCCATCGTCCTCATCCACAAGCGCGCTGCCTATTGTAATCTTGACTTCCTCAGCGGTACGCTCACCAATCATGAGATTGTACTGGCGTTTTACATACTGAACAATAGACGAGTCCATCTCATCTCCACCGATGCGTATGGAGCGGCTGGTGACGATTCCCCCCAGTGAAATGACCGCGATTTCAGTGGTACCGCCGCCAATGTCCACGACCATGCTTCCGGTCGCGTCCTCCACAGGGAGTCCTGCTCCAATCGCTGCCGCCATCGGTTCCTCTATAAGATACGCTTCCCGTGCCCCGGCCTGCTGCGCGGCATCTATTACGGCGCGCTTCTCCACCTCGGTTACCCCTGACGGTACGCCGACAACTACCCGTGGACGTACGAAGGACTTATTATTCATCGCCTTGCGGATGAAATACTTGAGCATGGCCTGAGTAACGTCAAAATCAGCGATAACGCCATCCTTCATGGGCCTTATCGCCACAATGTTCCCTGGAGTACGGCCAATCATCTGTTTGGCTTCTTCGCCAACCGCCAAAACCTCTCCTGTATCACTCTTCACGGCCACCACCGAAGGCTCCCTTACGACTATTCCCCTGCCCTTGACGTGCACCAATGTGTTCGCGGTACCTAAATCAATCCCCATATCATTGGATCCAAAAAGACTCCACATATCCCCAAAAGCTCCCTTCAATTATTGCAACCAACAAGATGAAAATCCTTCGATTTCCACCAGCCCTTGCATGAAAGCAGCCAATCAGCCTGCGCCATACGGCTTGACTTCTTGGGTTTTCATAGCAAGCAAACAAGTGCTGCATACTATATACGCAGCACTCATAATGTATCATATTTAATTCCTGTTTGCAATAGCGTATCTACTCACTGGAGCAGTCCCTTTTCCTTCATTGAAGTAAATCGATTGTCACCCAGAATGATGTGATCCAGAACCGGTATATCCATGATCTTGCCGGCCTTCACCAATCGCTGTGTAACCGCGATATCCTCCCTGCTTGGACTGGGGTCTCCACTGGGGTGGTTATGCAGCAGGATCATCGCCGCCGCCGAATAGCGAACCGCTACCTTGAAAACTTCTCTTGGATGAACCACCGAAGCTGTAAGGCTGCCTATTGAAATGTCGGGCATACCCAAGATATGATTCTTGGTGTTCAGCAGCATTACCGCGAAATGCTCCCTTTGCTCATGTCTGAAACGGGGCATGGCAAAATGCGCCACATCCTCGGGGCCATGAATAATCTCTACCTTTTCTGCCGCCTTTTGGGAAAGACGCCGCCCCAATTCCACGGCGGCAAGGACAGATGCCGCCTTTGACGGGCCGACTCCGTGGATAGCAGACAGCTCAGCTACAGGCATGTTCACCATTGCGGTAAGACCCAAATCCTTGTAGCAGGCCAGAATCCTTTCGGCAATGCGCAGAACAGACTCCTCTCTGGTTCCGGTACGCAATAATATCGCCAGCAGCTCCGTATTACTTAGGCAAGCCGCCCCATAAAGGGTCAATTTTTCCCTGGGACGTTCATCAACGGGCAGATCCCTCACCATTATCGCCATATAAATCAATTCCTGCCTTTCCGGCAAGTACCCGGAGTCGGTAAAGGGGAAGCCCCACAACATTTGACCAAGAGCCGTAAATACCCTCTACCCATGCTTCCGCGCGTCCCTGTATGGCGTAAGCCCCGGCCTTATCCATAGGCTCTCCTGTTGCCACATAGGCTTTAATCTCTTCGTCAGTCATTCCGGCGAAGCGCACCTCAGTAGTCTCCACCCATGAAAAGACCTGTCCGCCCTTGACAAATACAATGGCCGTAAGCACATTATGAGAGCGTCCGGAAAGCTTTCGCAGCATCTCCATAGCATGAAGCTCATCCTTCGGCTTTCCATATATAACGCCATCCATCGCGACGACAGTATCCGTCCCCAAAACAGGAAGCTCAGGACATTCCCCGGCAACGGCCAGCGCCTTGCTCCTGGCATTATAAAGAGCCGTCTCCTCAGGGGAAAGCCCCTCTGACACCTCCTCCGCGTCGCTGACGCGAATGCTGAAATCGCATCCCATATTCTCCAAAAGCTCTTTGCGTCTGGGAGATGCTGAAGCCAAAATAAACATTTTCCTTCCTCCTCAACCGTATTTACGAAACAGGAACAGCGCCAGTACCACACCAATGATACTCATAAGATTCGGCGCAAAGGCCAGTCCAAGAGTTAACCTTATGACGTAAAGGTTGACAGTGAAGGGTGAAATGTCAAATACCGGATAGGTCGCCACCAAATAAGGCATAACCCCGGACAGCACCCCCACCTCCTTCAAAAGCTCTCCGAGAAGCCCTCCAAGAATGGCTCCGATTACGATATACAGGATGCAGAAGCCTAACCCGCGTCCTCCAAGTCTTGCCAATTCTATTCCTCCAATCTGGAAAATTCTTCTCCGACAACGAAAATCCTGCCCGACCACCCCATGCCGAGCAGGAAAATTTTTACATTTGTATTTGTGGAAAAGACATTGTCAATGTTCAATAAACTCGTCCAGTGCCAAAACGGCATAAATCGTACCGAAATCAGTACATACCCTCATCACAAGCTGCTGGACTCCCCTTGGAACCACGAGCTTACCCCATCGTGGAACCTCAAGCTCCACCTCAATTCCCCGTTCCGCGAGCTGAATACTGTATATGCCATTGATGACATTCAGGAACTCCTGAATACTGTCTATTGCCATTTCATCGATTTCGGTCAAATCCTCTTCGCTGTAACGGCTGGCCAGTTCCAGGAATTTATCATTCTCCGCCAGAATACCGGCCACTATGCTGACATCCCCATTCATGCACTGGGACGCCGCGTGGGTAGCAAGCTCCGTAGAGAATACCTTCTCTGAGACAGGCTCAAGCGAAATGACCGCAGGAGCATGCAGGAAATCCATCAGTGAATCCATGAATATCTCCATGAAATCGCTGTAGAAGGCGGACTCCATTTCCAGCTGTTCACCGCACAGATTCCTGACGGCATAGTGAACCGGCAGTTCCTTCATGTGCTCCCGCGCCTTGAAGTAAACATCCAGCTCCATGAAATTCAGGATGCCTTCATCAAGCAGGTACTGAGCAAAATGCAAGCTCTCTCCACCGGTCTCCTGCGACAGTTCTTCAATCTGTACCCGCGTAAGAAGCCCTTTCTCCAATGCTATTTTAGAAAACTCCTCAGTTGACACCGACCCGATTTCATCCAATACTGCCGGCTCCACCATGCGCTGGCGCAGCGCCATAACGGGAAGCTGTATCTCCTTGTCCCGCATCTTAGGCAAAAGCGGTTCAATCTGCTCCAGAGACATGACACCTTCGTTAAGGAAGTATTGAGCAAGGTTATTGCTTTTCATCTTGCCCTTCCTTTTCGTTGTTGGCATTCACCTTTTTCCTGATCGCCTCAACCGCTTTCTTTATCTGCTCACTGGAATAAGGCTTTTGAATGAAGTCCATGGCCCCCATCTTAAGGGTCTGCATCAGCTTCTGGGGCGTACCTGCGGAGGATAGCATAACTACCGGAATCTCCGGGCTTACCTCCCGAATAACCTGAAGGGCTTCTATCCCGCCTACCTCAGGCATGACAATGTCAAGAATCACTCCGTCCGGATGGTCCTGAAGGTCCCTGAGTATGGCCTCCTTGCCATTTTCTGCCTCAATTACCTCACAGTCCAATGCCTCAAGCTCTGCCCGCAATTTTTTTCTCAAAAGCTTGGAATCATCCGAAATCAACAATCTCAGCTTCCTATCCAACCTGTTCAGCCTCCCATGCCTCATTAACCGAAAACCTTGTACACTTTTGCTAATATTCGACGCGAACAGGCAATTTCCTTCTAACATAAATTCTTAATTTTGCGGAGCAAAAGTAAAAAAGCACGGAGCCGTACACCATAGCCCCGTGCTTTTTATCCACTAAGTCTGATTAAATCTTGAATTTATGGACTTCATCCTGAAGTTCACTGGCCAATTTTGCCAGGCTGCGGCTGGCATCGGCAATCTCGTGCATGGACGCGCTCTGTTCCTCTGTAGCCGCAGACACAGACTGCGCCTCGTCTGAGCTCTTGCCGCTGGCATCGCTGATCTTGACGCTGGCCTCCAGCATGCCCTCATTCTCCTTTGCCATTTCATGAATGGCATCGGAAATAGTGGTGATATCGGTAACAAGCGAGTCAATGGTGACAACGATTGTCTGGAATACCTCATCCGCGGACTGTACCGTGGCAATCCCCAGACGGACGCTTTCGGCGCCGCTGGTGCTGGCCTCAACTGCCCGTTTCATATCCTCATGATTGGAATTCACCAACTCAGATATCTGTTGGGCCGAATGATTGGACTCCTCCGCCAGCTTCCGAACCTCATCAGCCACCACCGCGAAGCCGCGGCCTGCTTCGCCTGCCCGGGCGGCCTCTATGGCGGCATTCAGTGCAAGGAGATTGGTCTGTTCCGCGATACTTGTTATCATACCCACGATTTCCCCAATCTTCTTGGAGCCCTGATCCAGTTTTTGGATTGATTCCTGAATGCTGTTGGTGCTGATGGTAATATTTTCCATCTGGCGCACAGCCTCTCCTATGGAGCTACGCCCCTTGACAACACTCTCCCTCGAGCCCTCAGCCGCATGGGCTACCTGCTGGGTACGGGCCGAAATCTCCTGCGCGTTGGCGGTCAGACTCTCCGCGGTGGTCTGTATGTTCTGGGCTTCAGTCGCCTGAATAGCCGAATCCTCAGCAATGGACACAATGGAGTTTGCCACCTGATTGGAGGCCTGCGAGGATTGGTCAGAACTTGCGGTAAGCTGTTCACTTGCCGCCGCCACCTGTACTGCCATGCCGTTTACGCTGCCTATTACGTGCTTCAAGTTTTGAGACATGTTCTGCAGGGACTTTGCCAGGGCTCCTATCTCGTCATCGGAATCCACCTGAACCTCATGCCTGAGATCCCCATCGGCTATCCTTCCTGCCGCAACCATGAGATGGTCAATGGGCTGGCCGATGCGACGGTTGAAAATCACTATCATGGCAGAACACAAAATGAGCATCACCAGAAAAGCCATTACAATACTCATGTATATGCTCTTCTTAATGGGACCGTCGTAGTCGGACTTCGGCGCCACCAGCACCAGCTTGAGATTGTCAATGGTCAGCGGAGCCACCATCACATAGCTGTCCTCACTGAAGGCATCTGTTTCCTCCATAAGCAGATCCCCTGCTCCGGTAATCTTTTTTCCAAGGGCAGCCAGCGCAGGATTACTCTCCTCCGTGATCTTGGCCTTCATGTTCTTGGCGTCATCCTTGGTCGCAAGGTAATAGCCGTCATTGCTCACCAGAAACGCGTAGCCATTGGAACCGATCTTGATTTCCTGAACGTATTTTTCCAATTCAGTAATACCGATATCCACAGTGACTGTGCCAACTGACTTCTTGTCCTTCATGAAAGCGCTGGCACTGGTTAGCATTGTAGTTTTGCTGACCTCATCCAGATAGGGGCCTGTCCATGCCACTGTACCGGGCTTTGACATGGCATTCTTATACCAGTCAAAGGAACCATAGTTGTACTCGGCATTGCTGTAGTCCATAGTCAGCTTCACAGAACCGTCCGTATCGCGGTAGCGGTAAGGGCCATAATACCGCATCCCCTCCGCGTAGGCATTCGGCTCGAACCAGAATCCGCTGCCCACTACTAACGAATCGGACAGGATATAGCCGTCCGCTATACCGAACATCATCTTCTCTTCATAGCGATCCATATTCGTAAGGCTGAGCGCAAGTCCCGCGGTTTTCTGCGCAATCTGCAAAATGCGCTGATCCAGCTTTCCGCTGATTTCCCCGGCTTTTCCCTCAAGTGTGTCCTTCACCTGCGCCTCCATGCTGCCGGAAAACTCCCTCACGTTCATTACCGTCTGAATGCTTAAAAGCACTGCCGTCAAAATCACTATACTCACTACGAACAAGGTTTTGATGCTTTTAGTGAGCATTTCCATAAGAACACGCTCCTTTCATGCTTACTAATTCAAACACTACAATCACAGGATATTCACCTAATTATGACCAATGTCATTAAGTTAAGGTCGTTGCCTTGACCACCCCGCCCTTCTGGCACCCCTCCACGGGAGGGGTGGCCCTGAAGGGGCCAGGGTGGTTATAGCTTAACTTAACGACATTGCTCACGAAGGGTCTCAATTTCTTTATCAATTTGCCGTGCTCAAGAAGAAGATTCCTGTCCTCCCGTGAACGCACCCCCGCCTATAGAGGCGGGAGCT
>DOYB01000023.1 GCA_003518745.1 Selenomonas sp.
GTATGGTGGTGGTCTTCCCCGCGCCGTTTGGCCCTAGGAGACCAAATATTTCTCCGGGGTTCACCGATACCGAAAGACCGGCTACCGCGGTTTTCCACGCCCATTTATTTTCTTTGTTGCGATACCGGAATTTTTTTGTCAGTTCCACCAGTTCTATCATAGCGCTGCCCGTCCCTTTGAAGAATTCAATAATGTATAGTATAGCATATTTGGCTTATCTTAAACGTGTTAAATTTTGGTCTCCCTCATAAACGTGGGCGGCAAAGGCAGAGACGCGGATTGGACCCTTGATATAGAGGTTTATGTATAGTATACTTGTACCCGTGTGTTGTAAAGCTCAAAAAATTTTTATAGGAGGTAGATTTGTGTTTAGGAAACTTGGAGAGTTTTATAGAGAGACGGCTCTCATAAAACTGATTGCAATCGGTCTTATATTAGGCATTATCATTGCCGTAATGGTACCGTCATTGATTCCCGTTGTCTCCGTATTCGGAAAGTTCTTCGTCAGCGCCTTGAAGGGGGTTGCCCCACTACTGGTGTTTGTGCTGGTTATAAATGCTATGGCCCAGAAAAGCGCGGATACTGACTCCGCTATGCGGCCTATTATCAAGCTTTATGTAATAGGAACCTTCTTTGCTTCGCTGGTGGCGGTATCTGCTTCCTTTCTTTTCCCCACCACACTGGAACTGCAGATCGCGAATGCGGAAGTCGCTCCACCTAACGGCATAACCGAGGTGCTGCAGAATGTGCTGATGAACATCGTGGATAATCCCATCCATGCCCTTACAAACGCTAACTATATAGGAATCCTGGCGTGGGCGGTGCTTCTGGGAGTCGCCCTCCACAGGGCCTCTGAGGCAACCATTGCCTCACTGAAGGATCTGGCAGCGGCAGTGACACAGGTAGTGCAGTGGGTTATCCGTATCGCGCCCTTCGGTATCATGGGACTTGTGGCGGATGCAATAGGTACGAGCGGTGTTGATGCTCTTATAGGCTATGCTCATTTGCTGGCAGTGCTGCTGGGCTCATTCTTCACCGTTGCCCTTGTGATGAATCCTCTGATCGTATTCCTGAAGCTCCACAGAAATCCCTATCCCTTGGTTTTCGCAACCCTCAGGGAGAGCGGTATTTATGCCTTCTTTACACGCAGCTCCGCGGCCAACATACCTGTGAATATGGATCTCTGCAAGCGGCTCAGGCTGAATGAGGATGTTTACTCCATATCAATTCCTTTGGGAGCCACGATAAACATGGCAGGGGCGGCAATCACCATCGCGGTTCTGTCACTTGCGACGGCACATACCCTCGGGATTGAGGTGGACCTGCTTACAGCCCTGCTGCTGTGCATTATTTCTACGGTTGGCGCCTGTGGCGCGTCGGGAGTCGCGGGAGGCTCGCTGCTTCTGATTCCCGTGGCCTGCGCATCCTTTGGTATTGATAATGACATTGCGATGCAGGTGGTTGGCGTCGGCTTCATTATAGGTGTCCTTCAGGATTCCTGCGAAACGGCCCTCAATAGTTCCAGCGATGTGCTCTTTACCGCTACGGCGGAGCTTTCCAATCGCGCGAAGCAGCGGCCTTTGACGGATGCTGACATGGTTCCCACGGCGGAACAGGAATAAAAATATTGTCATATATGCTCTCTTTCGGATCAGCGGGTATTTCCCGGCTGATTCAGGAAGGGAGCATTTTTGTTTTGAATTGTCATCGTGGCGCGTGCTTTTTTCAAAAATGTGACAAATGTAATATTTTCCTTTTGAAAGTTGTGACATATTTCAGCTGACTTTCATAAAATTTCTGCTAGAATTTGCATTGTAAGGGAAATGACATCGGGACAGGCTCAAGGGCTTGGACCTATGTTGAAAAAAGAAAGGAGTATTCATTATGGAAATTGCATTTTGTCGTATTGATGACCGTCTGATCCACGGACAGGTCGCAACTGTTTGGGCAAAGGTCACCGGCTGCAACCGCATTATGTGCTGCAGCGATGAAGTGGCTAAGGACGAAATGAGAAAGAAGCTGCTTCTCCAGGTTGTTCCTCCCGGACTCAAGGCATACGTTATCCCCATTGACAAGGCTGTTGAGGCTTACAAGAATCCTAAGTATGATTCCTTCAAGACTCTCTTCCTGTTCACGAATCCTACTGATGTGGTTCGCGCGATAAAGGGCGGAATCCCCTTCAAGTCTGTCAACCTCGGCGGAAAGTGCTTCAAAGAGGGAGACACCATGATCTCCAGCGCTGTGGCTGTAAGCCCCAAGGATGTTGAGGCTCTGCTTGAACTGGTGAACATGGGCGTTGAAGTGGAAATCCGCAAGCTGGCCAACGAGCCTAAAGGTGATTTGATGTCGGCCCTTAAGGCAAAGGGATTGGCATAAGGTTGTGAGAAGGGGCTGCGGGTCAGCCTGCAGCCTGTTGGTTTTATATACAATTTAATATTTAAGAAAGAGGTGTTTCGTAATCATGACTAGTATACAATTTATACTCTTGATTATCGTCGCGGCGGTTGCCGGTATGGCCAGCGTTGTCGACGAAGCGCAGTTCCACCGTCCTCTGGTGGCCTGCACTCTTACAGGTCTCGTCCTCGGTGACATGACCACAGGCATTATTCTTGGCGGTACTCTTGAAATGATGGCTCTGGGCTGGATGAACGTCGGCGCGGCTATGGCTCCTGACGCGGCTCTCGCTTCGGTCGTTTCCACGATTCTGGTTGTGGTAGGACATCAGAGCATCGGCGCAGGTATAGCGTTGGCTGTTCCCCTTGCCGCTGCCGGACAGGTTCTCACCATTTTCGTTCGTACTATCACGGTTTTCTTCCAGCATCTCGCTGATAAGTTCGCTCTTGAGGGCAACACCTTCGGCATCGAAATGTGCCATGTTGGCGGTCTTCTTCTCCAGGGTATCCGCGTCGCGGTTCCCGCGGCTCTCGTTGCTATGATTGCCGGTACTGATACAGTCAACTCCCTTTTGAATTCAATCCCTGAGGTCATCACCCGCGGTCTGCAGGTATCCGGTGGCTTCATCGTGGTTGTCGGTTATGCGATGGTTATCAACATGATGAATGCTAAGGCTCTCATGCCTTACTTCTTCCTTGGCTTCCTCCTTGCTGTTTTCACTGACATCAACCTTATCGGTTTTGGTGCTATCGGTCTTATCTGCGCCTACTTCCATATCAAGAGCCTTGATCTTGAGCTGAACATGGCAGCACGTGGCGCCGGCGGAAGCACTGGCAACCCTGTTGATGATGTTGATGATTCCGATTTGATGTAAGAAGGAGGCAGAATCATGGAAAAGAAATTATCCAAAAGCGATCTCGTATCGATCTTTATTCGTTCCAACTTCCTGCTCGGCTCCT
>DOYB01000175.1 GCA_003518745.1 Selenomonas sp.
TCCCCCACGATGATAACCGCCAGCCCCGGCGTTACCCCATGTTTCTCCTGAAGCCCCTTCACTCGCTCCGCGGCATCTTCCTTAAACTGCTGCGCAAAAAACTTGCCTTCCAATATTCTCGCTGCCATAAACAATCCTTTCTCTTAAACCACTTAAACTCTCGCAAAAATATCCTTAATGGAAATCACAAAATCATCGTATAGGGAAACCTTAAAGGAAACGGCAATCTTAGCACGTTCCTCCTCTTTCATCCAGTCCAATTCTCCCTCCTGATATCCATGGTATACCTCATCCAAATGAAATTTTCCGTCCTGCAAGAGATACACTTCAATGGAACGGGCAATAGGGCTCACGATCCAGTATTCCCTCACGCCATGCTTCTCATAGACCGCTTTCTTTTCGCCAATATCGTTCTTCGTCGTGCTGGGAGACAATACCTCTACCACCAGATCTGGGGTACCAAAAATCCCACGGTTCTGCACAATGTCGGGGTTGCATACAATCATGGCATCGGGAATAAAGACATTTTCCGCGTCCAGATGAAGTTCCGTGCCATACGGAAACACCTCGCACTTCCGTCCATTAAAAGAATCAGAAAAAACGTTATAGATATTACCTGCCACCCTGATATGATTGATTGAGGGACGTGGGAACATCAACACCACTCGACCATTGATGATTTCCTCATCATAGACCTCTGCATATGCAAGATTACCCACGAAAATCCCTCCTCAAAGACAACAGTCTGCTCAATCCAATTCAAATACCTCGCGGATATCCACAACAAAATCATCGTAAAGCGACACCTTCACCAAAAGCTGGGCTTCCGCTTTTTCTGTATCCGTCATCTTCTCCCATTGCCAGTCCGGATAGACACTGTATACCCCCACCAGCTGAAAAGCTCCGTCCACAAGATGATGTACCTCGATAGACTTCTCATCAGGGCTAACGATCCAGTATTCCTTTACACCGTATTTCTCATAGATTGCCTTTTTCACAATCCTGTCGTTCCTCGCCGTGGAAGGAGAAAGCACCTCCACCACCAAATCGGGGGCACCATAGATGCCGTCTCCCTTGATGATGTCCCTATTGCATACAATCATCGCATCCGGCACAAAGGTATTTTCCTCATCAAAGTGAACATCCACGCCATCCATAAAGGCTTGGCATCCTTTCCCCTTCAAATACAAGCGAAACAACATATAGATGTTCCCCGCAACACGATTGTGATTGATAGCAGGACGCGGGGACATCATAATGGTCTTGCCGTGAATGATTTCGTATGGGATTTCATCCCTATATGCCAGATTTTCCATGCACGTACCTCCTGCTATATTATCTCTATCATTAACTTAAGCTAGGCTACAGTTCGGTAGTCCATAACGGATATTTCCTGAGCAATCTGCTTTGCAACGGCAACCATTTTTTCCAATTGCTGCACTACTTCATCCGAATAGTATCTCTCTCCACATTGCACACATTCTTCACATGGCACGTTTTTGATTATAATAATCATATTCTTGTAATTTACCACATGGGTAGTTGTGGCGTTTGTATTCATCTCGTCACATTTACAGTACATGCACATCTTTCTTTCGCCTCCGAGTCTTCAGATCAGGCTCAAATTTTTCTTCTGTAGGAACGTACGCCGTAACAACGTAAATGCATTTATGATTGATTCCACAAACTACATGCAAAGGTTTTTCCAATGCCCTGTATCCAAAAATCAACGCGCTTGGCTTTGGAAAATCATTGGGGTACTCCTCAATGATTTCGCCACTCATGATACATCGTTTCACATCATCAGCAGAAATATCTCTTTCTTGTAATCGTTCCAATCCATGCGTTGTCCACTTGACTTTGCCACAAGAACAAAACTGCTGAAAATCTTCAATGGATGCCAGTTGTGCTGTCCCGGAAGGGTTATGCATAATGCTCATTCCCCTCAAAATTTATACCCAATAACTAAACCACGCGCACAGGCAGATAGCTACAGACACAATGCCGTTTCGCAGGAAATAGACCTGCGTAACACGGCTGAAGTCGTGGGGGCCTATAATGCTGTGCTGATAGACCAATGTAAGCGCGGCAATCACAACTCCTATAAAATAGGGCCAGTGCAGTGAGAGCAAAAATCCCACGGCAATGAAGCACAAAATGCAAAGTATGTGCAGTCCCTTGGCGATTTTGAATGTCAGCCTCTGCCCATATTCCGTTGCCATGGAATGAAGTTTCTGGCTCTTGTCAAATGCCTCATCCTGCGCTCCATACATGGCATCGAAGGCTCCAATCCAGAGCGCCACCGAAGTACAGAGCAAAATCATGGGCAGATTTATATCCCCACCTGCCGCCACCCATCCTCCCGCGGGAGCCATGGCAATGGCAAGTCCCAGGAACAAATGGCACCATCCCGTAAATCGCTTGGTAAATGGGTAAATGATAAATGGAATTGCCGCTACAGGCAGGAGTTTAATACAGATAGGCCGAAGCTGAGCCACCGAGACAATCATCAGCAGAAGGCAGAAGAAAATGAACCTCACCGCCTCCGGCTTTGTTATTTCGCCCCTCACCATGGCTCGATGGGCCATGCGGGGCTGCTTCTTGTCATATTTCAAATCCGCCAGATTATCAATGGCCAGTGCCGCCGCCCGTCCGCTAGTGACAGCCATAGCAATCCAGAACAAGTCCCAAAGGCTTGGATTCCCATTTGCCGCCAGCAGCGCCGCCATGAAGGCAAAGGGCAAATCAAAAATCGTATGGTGCAACGCAATATTGCTGATATGCGCTTTTATCTTGTTCAAACAAGCATCCCCTTATTCAACCCCCCGGAAAACATCCCGCACATCCACTTGAAACTTCTCTCCGATGGACACAGGAAAAGAAAAGACTACCTGTTCCTTTTCCTCATCCGTCAGCTTTTTCCACTGCCAATCGTAATATACCTGATACACATTATCCAGCTCAAACCTGCCATCCATCAAATAATAAACCTCAACGGAGCGTTCCGTACAGCTCACCAGCCAGTATTCACTTACGCCCGCCCTGGCGTAGGCATGCATCTTCTCTTTCCTATCCCGTTTGGCAGTGCTTGGGCTCAAAATTTCCACCACCAAATCCGGCGCTCCGTAAACAGCATCCGGCTTGACCTTTTCCGGATCACACACAATGAGCACATCGGGAACTACATTGTTTTTTTCATCCAGATGGACATCCACCTTTTGATATGTCTTGCAAGGCTTTCCTTCCAGATGTCGCGAAAATGCAGCAATGATGTTATATGATACGGTGGAATGCTTCGGTACTGGCCGTGCCAGCGCATACACCTTTCCGTCAATTAACTCGTAGCATAACGACTCGTCAGAATATGCCAAATTTTCCATAGTAGCTTCCTCCTATTACAGCCCCAGAGAACACCACTTTTCGTCCACCATTTTTTTGACATCTTCCGTCATTTCGATTTCGTCGGGCCATTCGCGACTGTGTCCTTCTTCCGGCCATGTCTTAGTGGCGTCAATACCCAACTTTGCGCCCCATTTGGCCATGGGGGAGGAATGATCCAATACATCCAGAGGCCCCTCAACGATTTCCAGATCGTGCTTGGCATCGATATTGTTGTAGACGCGCCACCAGACTTCCTTGAGGTTCTGGACATCCACATGGGCATCCACCACGAT
>DOYB01000183.1 GCA_003518745.1 Selenomonas sp.
ATAGCTGCGATGATACGGATTGAACTTTTTATCCCGCAACACGCCCTAAAATTCTGGCATTTTCAGGCTCACCAGATCAATGTCGCTGCCTATCTTTACAGCCCATTTCACTCTGACCTGAACTATGTCCCGCAATGCCATCCCCATAGTATGCCCATTGCGCCGTATTCACTCACTCTTGCAGATGAAGGTAATGGCAAAGTCTTGCGATACGTATAGTCAGTCAAATAACCCGCTAATAAAATCGCCTACATGCTCAACAGCGCCTTCTGCTATATTTCCAACTGACTCTGCTATTTCGGAGGCAGAATCAGATATGCTATCACTTGTCTCCTTGCCGCTATTTAATGCGGAAGAAGCCAAGTCAGAAACATTTTCCATTATGTCACTGTCCATCAGTCCAGCAAGAATATTTTCTTGACTGCTATCCTGTTTGTTCTGCTTTCCAGGGTCAACCATTTATGTTGCCTCACTTTCTTTACTCATTGAATTTCATTCAAAAAATCCGCCGGTGATATTACTGGCACTTCACACTTCACGAAATCCTTAATATTGTCTGTCACAATATAATCGCAGCCAGTAGCCTTAGCACATTTATCCTGCAGGCAGTCTTCAAAATCCATGAATTCACGGTTATATACAACCTTGACAATTTCTTCCTGAGTTGCGCCGGTAACTGTCAGTAAGCCACATACTGCCTCAAGCATGGCTCTGCCAATATCTTCACCAGCTTTTCTACCCATGTACCATATATCACAGCTCTAAAACAAAGAACATGGCCCTTTTATAGTATCCACAGACCAGCACCCTGTCACCATCCAGAGTATACATACATTTTACATGCAAGTCCTTCAATGTCCCGGCAAATAGCTTCTTCCCGGTAGTAAGCTTGTAGATGCTCAGATTATCCCCGGAGGACTGCAGGACATAATTCTCTGTTACGGCCCAGTCGGTCTTGTTGCTGTAATCCCCCTCATAGCAAGCCAGCAGATTCCCCTCACGGTCAAAGCAACACAGCTTTTCGCCCGTACCATCCCCCTGTGACACGCTCACAAATAACTCATCCTCATTCAGACGAACCGGGCGCAGAGCGGCCTGAGATAGTTGCAGCTCATCCAAGGCATGGGGAACAACGTCCCGCACTTCACTTATTGCAGCTCCAGCAAGTTTGCCTATGCAAATAGTGTCAGGAGAACGCACCATCAGCAGCTCTCCTCCAGCCGTGCCAACCATACCGCTGTACTCTTTTTGCCACGGCACAGTCCCGACATAGCTCCTTTTACCGTCATACAGCCCAAGCATACCGTCCTTTGAACGTTCAAAGAGGACATATCCTCCACAAGAAGCCAGGTTGTAGCCGCTCTCTGCTCCTGAACCTATGCTGGCCTCTATTCCAAAACGCCCCTTGATTTTCCTTTCCTTCACCGGCAGCTCATAAAGTTCCTGCCAGTCATCCGTATCTTGCTTTCCATCCTTAGGCGGCCTGTATCCTTCACCATGGCGGTAAATCGCCCCATGAGCATAGACGATACGCTCTCCCAGGAACACAAAATCCCTATCTGCCGCCGGACCGTCAATGGTGTATATACTTCCCTGTCCCCCGTCAAAAGAGAAGGTCATGTCAGGCTCCCCCTCTGTCTCAAGCGTAGCAGTTGCTTGCACCATCGGTTCCTGATTGACATTCAAACCGCTGGCATCGCCCTGTTCCTGACAACCTGCCACGAAAAAAGTGAGTCCTCCTACCAATAGCCCAAGTATCGACTTTTTCCAGACCATAAGCATGCCCTCCCCTGTCTTTTCATGTTTCATGTATAGAATATTCATCACAGAATCAGACTTCCCTGCTTTGTAAGCACCATGATACGTACAGAAGGGAGATTTTCACCATGGCAATCGTATTTCGCCCTCAAAGGAGCGATCTTGATAAGGCAATGGCTGAGGCAGCCGCATTTGACACTGAGGAAGAATTGCTTGCCCATGTAAAGAAGCTATGGCTGGCTACCTATCCTGATGCGAAATTCAAAGTCAAGCTAAGGACATTGAACGAGGAACGCACTGGCTGGGAGTCCACCAGGTATGTCTGCATGACCGACAACGGTATAGATGCCCCCTACAGGCACCCCAAGGTCGTTGGCATGTGCGATACAGATACCTTCAAAGCCATGTCAAAGGAAGAAGCCCTGGATCAGGCCAAAAAACTGTTTTCAGAATGGTCTGCAAAGCAAGCGTGACAGGCTCATTGATTGATTATCTCTTATCAAACTCAATAACTATGCATTCGCAATCTCCAATATCCATACAAAACTCGCTTCTGAATACATAAGTAGTATCAAATCCAATTACATGAGCTTTGCCATCCTTTGCACAAGATGCTTCAATCACATATCCTTTTACGCTGTTATGGCAATGCAAAGCCAAAAATTCCTTCCAAATGGAATCTAGGTTTGTTCCGTCCGCCATATGTTCTTTGCAGAAATCCTCGAATTTCTCAGCTCCATAGCAACGAAAAATCCCCATTCTCCTGTATTCAGATGTTGGGAACTCATAATTTCTTAACAGAACCGCTTTATTCAAATACTGTTTCCTTCTCTCATGATTTTCTCATACCCTATTTCATCAAACATGCGTAGCAATACTATAGATGATATTCAGGATAATGATAAACAGAGCCACGTTCCCAACTAAAGCAGAAACTTTATGCTCTTTCTCATACTTCTCTTCAAACAACTTGTGCTGCTCAATATACAAATCCACTGCC
>DOYB01000139.1 GCA_003518745.1 Selenomonas sp.
GGGCTGTGTCTCGGGTGAAAACTGCGTCTGGCGTGGCTTCGTGCCTTGCCTGTTCACTCTTCCAATGGTCTATGGCGTTTGGTGGGTTCTGCTGTGGCACAAGTATTATCGCTGAAAGCCTATCCCCAGTGCCCCTTTTCCGGATAATAAAAAATCTTCCTCCATACGCTCATAGTATGAAAGAAGATTCATTTTTTGGCTTCTTATAAAGTTTCTGATTTAACCGTTGGATTGAATTTTCACATCCTCGCTCAATTTGCGCTCCCCAAAAACATATTCTCGGCGATACTTTTCACGCATAAAATCGCAAAGATGCGCTAAATAATCCAAGTAACATTGGTAGCGCACATCCGGCGAAGGATTGAACGCCCATTCAAGCGAATCGCGGTTATCAACTATCTCGTTTTTCTCAAAGTTCTTTATGCGGCATATCAAACTGTCTCTTTCTTTTATTAGTTCCAAATACTCATCACTTTTATGTCCTTCAATATAACCTTCAGGCGAATTCATCATAAGTTTTCATCTCCTCAACTTATAAATTTTTCCCATATATCACAAATCAAAAAGTTTGGCGTTTCGGCAAATCCCGACAATTAGCATATTTGTTATGAAGTCCTTCGGTTCTCCGTGAATAAAGGAATTTAAAGGAATATCGTATTCCCCTAAGAAGACGCGGTTGTTTTTGTCTATCCGCATACCATAATCTCGTAATCTTCCGATGCATTCATCGCGAAGATACTTGCGTTCTTCTGGGGATATGTTTTGCGGCGAGGTGATTTTTATTTGTATCTCAAAGATAATGCGACCGGAATTGTTCTTTTCCAATCCCGTGGTCAGATTAACGGAAGTCAGCATTTTATTGCCTTTGGTATAGAGAAATATTCGATAATTCTTCGATGTGTTTTGATACAACTGAAATGCTAATGGGTATGACCGACAGTCGTCATACAAGGTAAACTCCAATTCACTGCCAAAGAAATTATCCTGTCTCAAATAGCCTCCCTGATTATTTAGAGACGTTTCTATTCCCCGTGTGCAGGAATATTTTTTCCCCATAAATTCAAAGGAAAAATCTTCGATTGGGTGAAAATGTGAAGCAAAATCTCTCGCCACGCTGTCTGTAATTTCATACACGACATTATCCCTCCATTCAATACATATTCAAATCGTATTCAAGGAATCTTCATAGTCCTATAATAGAGCGGCTATGCTCGTGCCGTATCTGAAGTTGAGCATAGCCGCTCGTAACTTTTATTGTTGTAATTGTATAGGCGTTGCTTTGCCAAATCCCTTGTTCGGCAACAATTTCATACCATTAATATCGGAATCTGCCGGAACATCAAAAATGAGTTTCACACCTTGCACAGTCAGGCCGGGATTTACCTTGGTCAGATACCAAGGCTCGTCTGAAGCCAACTTGCTGAATCTAAGTTTCAGTGCTGCATCATCATCAATCGGATAGGTGCGGCCTTTGTCATCTACCAAAACGAAGAAATCTCCCCCGCCGGGCTGACGAGCAGTATTCGCATTATTGGTGGCATCAATTATCACAATGACGTATTTCCCTCCGGCCTGTTTGTTGCCGGCAGTATTTTGCGAAGATACGCCCGTGACTTTGTATGTCCAATCTGCGTAGGAAACTTCCGTGTTCATATCGGCAGCCGGGGTGACCATCGGCTTTCCGTTTTCAAAGTTCCCCTCATAGACAACCGTGTTATTTCTTGTAGTTTTACCCTGCCCATTCAACCGATCATTTGAGTAGTTGCCGGATTCTTCTTGCTGGTCATTCGGCCACAGGGTACGCCCCGTTCCTTCAAAATGACCGTTCTTAAAATCTCCTTCGTAGAACCAGGGTTCGCCTTGGGAGTTTTTGGTAGTGAATTTCCCTTTACCGTTCGGAACACCCTGTTCATTGACCTCTCCGGTATAGGTACCGCTCCTGTCACCGTAGGATAAAGAGAGTGTCATCTCTTTGTCAGACACCTTTTGAGGGCCGCCGTATCCCAAAATCATCAGACTGACCGTGAAAACTACCAGAAAGCCTAATATTTTCCTCATCTCACTCATCCTTTCTGCTTCAGCATGTCTCTATAATATTCCACATCATCAGCACAATATTTCGTCCCTATGTCATCGAAGGTTGCAATTAACTTCTCTAATCTGCCAAAATCCTTTTCTTCGCTGGCAATGGACATCATTTCGAGCAAAGATCCCACCATGCCTGCATTGTCTTTATCCTCTCGGTAGGCAGCGTAGATTTCTTCTTCCATGTGCCAGGCCATAAAGTTCTTGCCCGTCATGCGGTAGAGCCGGGAAAGTTTTTCCTTGGCATCGACATCAAGAAACCTTTCCTTTTCATCATCCGTGAAATGTACCAACGCATCTTTGTAAGCCTCGATAGCGTCATCGTAACAGAGCATATCTTCTAAACCCAGCCCACGAAAAACACGAATGAATCCTCCGGCGTTTTTGTCTTCGTGCAGTATTTGATTAGAAATCTGAACTGCCTGTAAAATGTCACCGTCATCTGAAGCTGCGGCCGCCATGCTCAAGAGGTCTTCCAGCTTTTCATAAGGAATATCCGCAATTTTTCTGCGTTCCTCCAGTGTAAATCCGGTAATACGACATACATTTCTGATACCATCTAAATATGTCATAACCTTAGGAATATATACCCTCTTGGCAAAATCCGCATCGGCATACCATACATTGGATTGTCCCATACCACGCCCTTTTCCCTCATGGGTGGCGCGAGGCACCGGAAAAGTTCGTTTTGTCACGGGAATACGATAAGCATTATCAGCACTTGCGGAAAAATAGTAGCAGGAACCGTCATCAAATTCTTGCATGTGACGGTACATTTGGGCTTTTTCGTACCAGCCTACAATGCGACTCCCTTCTTCACTCGTAGCTACCCAGACCACAGTCACATCATCAAGCACATCCGCTTTTATGGCCGTCTTGTCCAAACGTTCCAAATTGAGATCAGATCCTCTATGTTCAACATATCCATAGCACACATTATTGTAGGCTGCAAAATTAAGCGATTCCATAGCATCGTTGTTTTCTTTCACCCAAGAACCGCCATTTCTCGGTTGGTCAGTATCAGTGATACCCTTATAGCGGTTCATCCAGGCAATATTGCAAAATACTACTGCTCCCATTTCAATTCCTCCTACATAGCTTTTTCCCTATAGAAATCGGCAAATTTGTAATCCAAGAAATGTTCGTGTTCCATAAAGTCAGGATATAGATGCTCCAATTTGTGAAATTCCTTATTGTGTCCGTGAATCAACTGGTGCAGGCACTCGTGGTAAATGAGAAACTTCATTGTCTCCCTGGGAATGCTCCTAGAATTCAGGACATCATTGACCTTGATGTGGTCGATTGCCCAGTCATACTGTGCGAAGTAGCTCTTATATGGCTTATCCGTCCAGGCAATCGTCGGCCTGCGATAATTTTCGCCCAGTACGGAAGCATGTTCCTTCAATACCTCGGACAATATATCCTCAAGGCTGTCTTCAAATGGAGCCGGGTCAAGCTGGTAAAATTCACGCTCCACTTCTTCAACGCGAGTCCCGATGGGGACAATCCCCTTGGGGTACATCATGAAATCCACGATACGGCGCTCGTAATAATCGCGATTCCCGTAAAGGCTGTCAATAATGCTCCTGTGACTGCGATATATCTCGCTGATACGCTCCCGGGTTTTGACCAGAGGAAGGATTTCCTCGTTGAACTTTGCCGCCAACATTCCCGGATCGATCTCGTCACGCTGGGCAAACGTCTGTAACTCCGGAAAACTTCCCGTATCATGGACAAAGCTGGCCACGTCCACCAAATCATCCGGGTCAGGCATCAGACCAAATCCCTTAAAATAAGTTTTGGCAAGCTCCGCTCCGTCAAACTCATCCGTGAGTTTCAGCGTTTCTGCATCTGCTTTCATGGCAAGGTAGCCATCCTCCTGGCTGGCAAATACAATAACCTTTTCATCGTTGCCTTCTTCATCAATGACGTTGTACCAACCAATAGGAAGAGAGGCATCATGCGCCGTTACCTGCACATTGCCGTATTTAATCCCCCGCATCACGGCGATGATCAGCTCTATGGGGATAAGCTCCTGCGGCTTGCTCTGGTAAGATACAGGCTCAGGCAATTCTCCCTCACCCTCGGTGAGGAATTTGGGATTGAGCCAGCGGGTGAAGCTCGACCATTTATCACAAAAATCAACGATGTTGACGGTTTCCGTTCCCCCGCAGCCAACGCCGCGCATTCCCCTGCCAATCATCTGCATAAGGAGCGTATCGCTTCCCGTGGGGCGGGTGAGGAATACGGTTTCGATATCCGGAATGTCGCTGCCCTCGGTGAGAATGTTGATGTTGATCAGCACATCAATATGGTCGGGATGGTTGTTATCGCGGAATCGTTCGATAACCTTTTGGTTTTCCACTGTATCATTCCAAGTATAAACATAGCCGCATTTCACGCCGCGCTTGCGCAAAGCATCGTCAAGCGCAACGCAATGGTAGCCATTAAGGGCAAAAATGATAGTCTTGCCATACTTTGCCTGATTCTTGACATATTCATCCACAATGACTTCATTACGCTCATTGGTCTTGGCGATAAGGTCGATGGTAGCCTCTGTCAGCTCACCTCTGCGGCGTATACGCTTCATTTCCTCCTCATCGATGCGGGTTTCAATATCAACATTGGTTTCCCTGCGGATATTTACAGGTTTCGCCAAGGTTCCATCGGCAATGAGCTTGCTCATGGGAACAGAGTAGATAATGTTGTTGTCAAAGTAGTCCATCAGCGCCGCCGTTCCCTTATCCGTATACTTCACAGGAGTTGCGGTAAGCCCCAGAAGTTTGGCCGCCGGACGCTTCTTGCGGATAGCTTCGATGATACGGCGATAGGAAGGAGCGATGGTATGGTGCGCCTCATCTACCACGATGATGACCTTTTCCTTGAGCGGCTTGGTGATGTACTTGGTTTTGCGGCACAGGCTCTGCACTGTCCCCACCACCAAATCATCCTTCTTGGATAAAGCATGGGATGCGGCGTGCTTGCCGGAAACACAGGTCATGGTGAAGGTGTCCGGGGCCTCGCTGCTCCCCTCCTTGACCAGAGGCGAGAGACGATAGAACACTCCGGCTGCCTGTTCCACCAGCATGAAGCGGTGAGCAAGCCAAATTATTTCGTAGCCGCGGGAGGCCATTTCCCGCAGGAGAAAGTAAGCGCTGGTCATGGTCTTGCCGCTCCCCGTGGGCATGACCAAAATACCGGCTGACTTATCCTCATCGAGAAAATGCTGTTTCATGGCTGATACAGCTTCCTCCTGATAAGGATAAAGCGAGATATTCAGCGCCGCAGATGCCAGCAGATCAAAGGTGAACGGCTTGGTAAAGTCTGTGGCCGGCTCCCAATCGTCATCGGCATCCATGCCAACCTTCAAGAGTTCGGTACGGTAGGCATCAATGATGGTATTGGAGAGCTTTTGCTGCCGAAGTGCCATCAGAATATCCTCCGGTTCTCCTGCCGTAATGCCGCCGTAGTTTTTCTTTTCAAGACGGCGGGCAATATCAACGAGATGATTTCCCTCTGGCAGGAAGTAATCCTCAATTTCCCTGCGATACCTGCGTACAAAGTGAGAGTTCGGCCACTCCGACACATCGTCCATATAGGGACAGAGGAAATCAGCGTCATCATAGTATTTGTCCGGGCGAGCGTAGATGGGAGTAGCTTCACTGGACAGAACCGCCTTGAGGAAACGCAAGGGGAAACGGCTCCAGTTAAAATATTTTCCTTTCATAAGTAACCCTCCATTTCATATTGAAAACTCGTTATCTGCTATGCTGTAATCATAGCAGACAACGAGTGCCTGTAGTTGGACAGCGTGTCCACAATCTATGTCTTTACTTTTAGTTCGGCGCAGGTTGCATAGAAAGCTTCTATATCGTC
>DOYB01000094.1:0-8443 GCA_003518745.1 Selenomonas sp.
TATCGCTTCATGCAGGAGCGTGAGCAGCAGATGATGGCCATGCAGCAGATGGAACCCGCAGCGGAGCTGCCTTTGGCAGAGCTGCAGCGTCAGAAGGAAGAACTGGAGGATCTCATTGCCGCGCAGCAGGCGAAGCAGTAATAAATCTTCAGCCCGATAAAGAAAGACTGCCGTTATTTGGGCAGTCTTTCTTTGTGAGGGAGCAAGGCATAAATTCTGTGGATGGACAGGGGTCTATCAATCATGGTTTGAGGAGGGTCATCGTTGGGCATAATGGAGGCACTGCAGATTCCGTCGAATCGATTGGACTTTTTCATTCGCTCCGTTGAAATCGCATCATACCTGCCGGGACGGGTGCGTCTCAGAAACAGCAATCTGGTGGGGAATCCTAAGCTGGAACGTGAGCTGAAGGCTCAGCTGTTATCGTTTCACGAGATAGATTCTGTGGAAACCAGCATAGTGACAGGCTCCATACTGATTCAGTACAATCCTGGAAAGCTCAGGGAAAACGCTGAACTTCGCAAGGTTGAGGAATATATTATTGCGCATGCGGGGAGGAAATAGAGATGTCTTATGCATCGGGACTTATGATGGGTACAGCAATCGTCAGGATCCTCGGGCAGCTTATAAGCGGCGGAGCTTCCGAAGAAATGGGAGGCATGAGCCGCGGAAGCAGAAGCGGCATGGGAGGCCGCGGCAAGAGCCCCATGGACTTAGGCGGATTTGGCGAGGCCCTTTTTAATATGCCGGGAATGGGTACGGCAGGCAGAAAGGGAACGTGGGCAAAGGCTTCAGCAGCCCCTTCGGAAATGGAATTCCCCGGATTCGGCAGGTCACAGGGCACTGTACTGGGGAATGGACCGGTTCTGGTATCGTCCCTTCCGGGAAGACGCCGCTATCGTATGGCAGGGATGACAGGGGAGCAAGCCGATATGCTGAAGGAAAATCTCTGCAAGCTCCACTTCGTAAAGACGGTTGAGGCGAGTACCGTTACGGGCAGCCTGTTGCTGTTGTATGATGAAAAAGAGGCGGCTGCCTTGGATAAAATAATGGAAAAGGTGGCCTCAATATTTACAGGCAATACAGTAGATACTCAAGGAGAGGCCGCGTTCATAAAGAGGGCAATGGCCATGGAATCACATGTGGGTCTTGCGACCAGGACAGTCAGGAGCCTTATGCGCGATATAAGCCGTTGGCTTCAGGCGGGGACAGGCGGATGGCTGGACGCGAGTTCTTTGGCATCGCTGGTATTCTTTTTCCAGGGGATTAAGAAGATGATGCTTACACAGCAGTTTCCAAGCGGCGCGCAGATGCTGTGGTGGGCTGTATCGTTGATGAGAGGATGGCGGACGTTGTAATGTATGGAGTATGCAGCATAAAACTTGATACAACTCTTCCTCGGGATGAACGTATGCTTTTGGCGGCGCGGATCCGGCGTTATCGTGGAGTGGCTGCCGTATCGGTGGAGGACCGAAACGTATGTATTTGGTATCGCGGCGCGTTGCCGTCGGTGTCGATTCGCAGGCATATTTTGCAGACAACTGAACGGGTAAAGGAGGCCTCCATACAGCAGGCAGACAGGCTTGCGGAGTACCGTAGAGACGCGCTGGTTTCCATTGCCAGCTTTGCTGCCATGGAGCTGCTGAAACGCACTTCGCCGACCTTTTTCACGGCTACAAAGATGCTTAGGAGCGCATTGGTTCTGGCTATTGCCGGAAAGTTTATAAAAAACGGCATACAGGGCATGGTTGAGGAACGGCGTCCCAATGCGGATACGCTTACAGCTACCGCTGTCATAGCCTCTGTATTGGCGGGCAAGCCGGAATCCAGCCTGACTTTGCTGGCTCTTTCCAACGGAGCCGAGATGCTCACAAGCTATGCGGCTGAAAAGGCACGGACCCATATTTCCGGACTCCTTTCACTGGATCAGCGACATGTATGGCTCTTGGAGGGCGGTGCGGAACGTCAGGTGCCTGTGGAGCAGATCAAGGTGGGAGACGTGATCGCCGCGCATACAGGTGAGAAAATCGTCATTGACGGTCATGTAATCAGCGGGAGTGCGGCGGTCAACCAGGCCTCAATTACAGGCGAGTCCAATCCTGCAATGAAGCAGGATGGCTCGGCGGTCTACGCGGGCAGCGTGGTGGAGGCAGGCGAGCTTATAATCTCCGTAGAAAAGGTGGGGCAGGATACGTCTTTAGCGCATATCGTACACCTTGTGGAGGAAGCACAGAACAGGAAGGCTCCAGTACAGAATTTTGCTGACCAGATGGCAAATTTCCTTGTGCCTGTATCCTTCCTTGGGGCGGCCATTGTCTATGGCGCGACCAGAGACTGGCAGCGTGTGCTGAACCTGCTTTTCATAGATTTCTCCTGCGGGCTTAAGCTTTCCACTGCTACCGCAATCTCTGCGGCCATAGCGGCAGCGGCCAAGCGCGGAATTCTGGTGAAGGGCGGCAACTATATAGAGGCTCTTGCGGAGACGGATACGGTTGTGCTGGACAAGACGGGAACACTTACCATAGGAATACCGCAGATAGCCTTTATCCGCACCGCGAAGGACGTTACGGAGAAGGAAATGATTCTGCTGGCGGCATCGGCGGAACAGCATTCTGTCCATCCGCTGGCTGTTGCCATCCAGAAATACGTGCAGGAGCAGGAGTGGAATACTCCGCAGCATGAGTCCAGTGAAACCGTTGTGGCAAGGGGGATGCATGCGGTTGTCCCCGGCTTTGAGGGCTTCAAGGGCGGAGATGTCCTCGTGGGAAGCCGTAAATTCCTCATGGAGAATCAGGTTGAGGATAAGGAAGCACTGGATGAGGATCTAAAGGCAAAGAACCTCCTGTATGTGGCCCGTGATGGCAGGCTCATAGGTGTGATAGGCATTGAGGATCCGGTGCGTCCTAAGATGAAAAAGACCCTCAACCAGATGCGCCGCCATGGCGTGGACGAGATTGTGATGCTCACCGGGGATTCCAAGGCTGTGGCTGCAAAGGTCGCCCAAGAAATGGATATAGACTCATTCCATGCGGAGATACTGCCTGAAAATAAGGCCGAATATGTAAATAAACTAAAGCAGCGCGGCACGGTCATGATGGTGGGCGATGGTATCAACGACGCTCCGGCGCTGGCATTTTCCGACGTGGGGGTTTCGCTTGGCGGGCGTCAGACGGATATTGCGGCAGAATCCTCCGCGGTCACGATTCATTCAGAGGATCCGGCGCGGCTCATAGAGGCACTGAAGCTTGGACGGCGCACCATGGAGCTGGTCCATCAAAACTTTATGGCTACTATCCTGGTGAATTCCTCGGCTATGCTCTTGGGAGCATTGGGAAAGATAAGTCCGCTCTGGGCTGCCGTGATTCACAATACGGCAACTCTGGCTGTTGTTCTGAATAGCTGCCGCATCTTAAATCCCGGGGACGGCCTGCTGATGCTTCGTAGGAGCAGGAGAATGGAATAGAGGGCAAGTTTTGGCTGTTATTTGAGATTTGAAGAAGAAATCCTTTGACATTTTCAAAATTGTATGGTAGAATACAGGAGTTGTCGGGACGTAGCTCAGTTTGGTAGAGCGCTTCCTTGGGGTGGAAGAGGCCGTGGGTTCAAGTCCCGTCGTTCCGACCACTTTTTTTCTATAAAATCTTAGCGACTTAGGCCTACGATGCAAAGATAGTCCTTTGGGGAAAGGCACAGGGGAGCTTGGCTTTTATGTAAGGAAAGATGGAAATCGGAAGATTTTCATCTTGTTTGTGTTTCCTGATGGCGTTAAAGAGTTGTTCTTTGATGAGATGCGTGTGCATCGAGTTAATATCATAAGGAGGCTACATAATATGAAAGTAACAGTTGTTGGTGCAGGTAATGTGGGCGCTACCGTAGCGAATGTCCTGGCTGCTAAGAATTTCTGCAGCGAAGTCGTTCTGATTGATGTCAAGGAAGGCTTGTCTGAAGGCAAGGCCATGGATATTATGCAGACGGCTCATATGCTGAATTTTGATACGACTGTAATAGGCGCAACGTCCCCCTTGGATGCTCCGGACTATTCCGCGACTGCGGGCAGTGATGTTGTTGTTATCACCTCCGGTATTCCCCGTAAGCCCGGCATGAGCCGTGAGGATCTCATCGGAGTTAACGCCAAGATTGTTAAAGGTGTTGTGGATCAGGCATTGAAGCATTCTCCGAATGCAATTTTCATCATCATCTCCAACCCGATGGATGCTATGACCTATCTCACCTTGAAGGATTCCAAGCTTCCTCGTAACCGTGTGCTTGGTCAGGGCGGTATGCTGGACAGCAGCCGTTTCCGTTATTTCTTGTCCAAGGCTCTTCAGAAGGCCGGATATCCTGCCACTCCGACGGATATTGATGGCACGGTCATCGGCGGTCACAGCGATAAGACCATGGTTCCTCTTGTCAGCCTTGCTACCTATCGCGGAATTCCTGTGACACAGCTCCTCTCTGAGGAGCAGATCAAGGAAGCCGTTGAGGAGACCAAGGTTGGCGGTGCTACGCTCACGAAGCTTCTCGGCACTTCTGCTTGGTATGCTCCGGGTGCTGCGGCTGCGGCTATGGTCGAGGCTATTGCCTTGGATGCGAAGAAGCTCATGCCTTGCTGTGTTTACCTTGACGGCGAGTATGGCGAGAAGGATCTCTGCATCGGCGTTCCTGTCATCCTTGGCAAGAACGGCTTGGAGAAGATTGTGGAGTACAAGCTTGAAGGCGATGAGAAGGCTAAGTTTGATGAGAGCGTTGCTGCTGCGCGTGAGACCAACTCCAAACTCGGCGATGCCTTGAAGTAATATCGAAGATTTGATTAATCAGCGTGTCAGATAGTAGCGTGATATCTGGCACGCTTTTTTTGCAGTGTGATTTAGGAACAGTTCCTTAGGGAGAGCAGAAGGGAGCAAGGAATATGCTGGAGCTTGAGCACATTTCCTTTCAAGTTACGGAGGGAGAGCGGCAGATAGACATTATTCGGGATTTGAGCCTGAAGGTTGATAATCAGAAGTTTGTCGTTATTACGGGCCCGAACGGCAGCGGTAAATCTACTTTGGCACGAATCATTGCCGGAATAGAACATCCCACAGAGGGGAGAATCCTGCTGGACGGTGAGGACATTACAGGTCTTGGCATTACGGAGAGAGCAAAGCTGGGAGTCAGTTTCGCCTTTCAGCAGCCTGTGAAGTTCAAGGGAATTGAAGTCATAGATTTGCTTCGTTTGGCGGCGGGACGTAAATTGTCCTTTGCGGGAGCCTGCGAATATCTTTCAGAGGTTGGGCTTTGCGCTCGTGATTACATAAACCGCGAGGTGAATGGCTCACTTTCCGGTGGGGAACTCAAGCGGATTGAGATTGCCACGATTTTGGCAAGGCAAACGAAGCTTTCTATTTTCGATGAGCCTGAAGCGGGTATAGATTTGTGGAGCTTCCAGAATTTAATACGCATTTTTGAGAAGATGCAAAAGGAAGTAAAAAACAGCTCCATTATAGTGATTTCCCATCAGGAGAGGATTTTAAGCATTGCTGATGAAATAATTGTGATTTCAGATGGGAAGGTGGAGAGACAGGGCTCTGGAAGAGAGATCCTGCCTCAGATTATTGGTACGGATTCGGCTATTGCCGCATGTGACAAATTGAAATAGGGGGCCGTGAAATGTTGCAGATGGATGAAATACAAAAGCGGTTGATGGCGGAAGTGGCAGACCTTCACAATGTACCGGAGGGGGCATATAATTTCCGTGCGAATGGAAAGCTGGCGGGCCGTAATACCACGGCAAATATAGATATTTCCTCCAAGGAGGACGGTTCCGGCATTGATATACGCATTCGTCCCGGCACGAGGAATGAAAGTGTCCACATTCCTGTTGTCCTCAGTGACAGCGGCATAAAGGAAACAGTTTACAACGATTTTTACATAGGCGAGAACTGTGATGTAGTAATCGTGGCCGGATGCGGTATAGATAATTGCGGAAATCAGGATTCAGAACACGATGGGGTGCACAGGTTCTTTGTAGGCAGGAACTCCAAGGTCAAATACGTGGAGAAGCACTATGGCTCAGGCATGGGGGATGGCAAGCGTATCTTGAATCCGGTGACTGAGGTTACTATGGAAGAAGGCAGCTCCATGGAGATGGAGATGGTACAGATAAAGGGTGTGGACTCCACAGAGCGAATGACCACGGCGCAGCTAAAAGCAGGGGCACAGCTTGTGGTGCGCGAACGCCTCATGACCCACGGGAATCAAACGGCCTTCAGTGGCTATAAGGTCACTCTTGATGGGGAGAATTCCAGCGCGGATGTGGTTTCACGTTCCGTTGCCAGGGACCATTCATATCAGAAATTCGATGCGTGTATCGTAGGAAACTCAGCCTGCTACGGGCATACCGAATGTGATTCCATAATAATGGATGATGGAAAGATACTTGCGGTTCCCTCCTTGGAGGCCAATAATGTGGAGGCCAATCTGGTGCATGAGGCCGCAATAGGAAAGATTGCCGGGGACCAGCTCATAAAGCTGATGACACTGGGGCTTACCGAGAAGGAAGCTGAGGAGCAGATTATCAACGGCTTTTTGAAGTGATTCATATTCTTTCAACTTTTTATCTTCTTGCAGGAAATAAAATGAATTTATAGAATATAGAAAATAGCAAGAGATATGCATTTGCAGGAGGGATAAACATGAAGGAATATCAGAGCGCAAATATACGTAACGTAGCCGTAGTCGGACATGGCAAGACCGGAAAGACCAGTCTTTTGGAGGCTTGCCTGTTCAATTCCGGCTGCGTTAAGCGTTTGGGCAAGGTGGACGACGGAACGGGCGTTCTGGACTATGAGCAGGAGGAAGGCAAACGTAAGATGACCATCGGTGACTCGCTGGCAGTGACCGAGTGGAAGGATTATAAGCTCAATTTTATCGATACTCCGGGCTATCCTGATTTCGTGGGCGAGGTGCAGGGGGCCTTGACGGCCGCGGACAGCGCTCTTTTGGTGATTTCCGCGCCTGCAGGCATAGAAGTGGAGACTGAGCGTTTTTGGGCCATGGCGGACAGCCTGTCCCTGCCCCGTGCTTTTTTCGTGAACAAGATGGATCGCGAACACGCGGACTTCTACAAGGTTGTTGAGGAGCTGCGGGTGCGTTTTGGTGACGGGGTAGTACCTGTGCAGGTTCCCATCGGCAAGGAGGCCGCCTTCCAGGGCGTGGTGGATCTGCTGTCCATGCGCATGAAGATTGTTCGCCACGAAGAGGATGAAATTCCTGAATATATACAGCCCGATGTTGAGGAAAACCGTCAGAAGCTCATAGAGGCGGTGGCGGAATTCAACAACGAGCTTTTGGAGAAATATATCGCAGAGGAAGAGATTACAGAGCTTGAGGTCAGCGCGGCGCTTATCGAAGGCATACAGGCAGGGAAGATTTTCCCCGTTTTCTGCGGCTCGGCTCTCCAGAATGCCGGAATCAAGAAACTCATGGACGGCATTGTGGAGTATATGCCCACTCCGTACTTTAAGGTTGCCATCGGTACGGACCCCAAAACTGATGATTTGATTGAAAGAAAGACTGAGGATCCCTTCTCAGCACAGATATTCAAGACCGTTGTGGATCCCTTTGTGGGAAGGCTTTCATATCTCAGGATATTGTCGGGGGATATGAAGGGAGATTCTGTATACGCTCTGTCGAATGGTGAAGATACGGAGCGCGTGGGTGCCATCTTCACTATGCAGGGCAAGAAGCAGGAGGGAGTCAGTCTGGCCCATGCGGGAGATATTGTGGTGACGGCAAAGCTGCAGGCTGCCAAGACGGGGGATACCCTCTGTGACAAGAATGCCATGATACGCTATGATAAGATTGCTTATCCTGAGCCCATGCTGGCCATGGCTGTGACCTCCGTGAAGAAAGGCGAGGAGGACAAGGTCTTCGGAGCGATAGGGCGTCAGCAGGATGAGGATCCAACCATCAGGCTGGAGAAAAATAAAGAAACCAGACAGACCATACTATACGGTATAGGTGAGGTTCATCTGGAAATACTGGCGGAAAAGATTCAGCGCAAGTTCGGCGTTGAGATGAAGATGGATGAGCCGCGTGTTGCTTACCGCGAGACAATCCGAAAGACTGTCAAGGTAGAGGGCAAGCACAAGAAGCAGAGTGGCGGCCACGGACAGTACGGTCATGTGTGGCTGGAAATCAGCCCACAGAAGGCAGGGGAAGGCAACGTCTTCACCGAGACCATCTTCGGAGGCAGTGTCCCCAGACAGTATATCCCCGCAGTTGAGAAGGGAACCCAGGAGACCCTTGCGGCAGGTGTGCTGGCAGGCTATCCCGTTGTGGACGTGAGTGTCAACCTCTATGACGGCTCCTACCACAGTGTCGATTCCTCGGAAGCGGCCTTCAAGACAGCCACAGCCATCGCCATAAAGAAGGGCGTTATGGAAGCAAACCCCGTGCTGCT
>DOYB01000094.1:8507-11823 GCA_003518745.1 Selenomonas sp.
GAGCCCATAAACGAAATAACCGTCGTTACTCCGGAGTATTATATGGGTGACGTTATGGGCAAGCTGAACTCCAAGCGGGCAAAGATACTTGGCGTCGATGCCCACGGCAAGGATATGAGCGCGGTTCACGCCCTTATCCCTGCTTCCGAGCTCTATAAATATGCCACGGAGCTCCGTTCACAAACTCAGGGCAGAGGCTCTTTCTCAGTGAAGTTCTCTCATTACGAATTGATGCCGGATAAACTGGCGGAGAAGATTATCGAAGAGAACAAGGCCAAGGGCTGAGGTAAAATCTAATCAATAAATAGTGGGCTGACGCATGTTGTTGCGCGTCAGCCCATAGGTATTATCAAGTATGGATAATCTTGAGGAGGCGCTATGAAATTATGATGCGTTCTTTAAACACCGGGCTTATAGGTGTAAAAACTCATCAGACAAAGATGGATGTCATTGGCAATAATATATCAAATGTTAATACTACAGGCTTCAAAACAGGCCGTGCAACTTTTGCTGATGTTCTTTCGCAGAATCTAAAAGGTGCGACCGCTTCCAACGGAGAAACGGGCAGCACTAACCCTTTGCAGATTGGCTTAGGCAATAATGTCTCAGCCATAGATACTATATTTAAAAATGGGGCACCCATGGTTACCGGAAAAAATACAGACCTATGTATTTCCGGTGACGGTTTATTTGTAGTGAGACAGGGTGTGGACACCTACTACACACGAAACGGTGCCTTTAATTTTGACGAGGCAGGAAACTACGTCCTGCCAGGCAGCGGGCATTATGTGCAGGGGTGGATGGCCAATAATGGCGTAATTGACACGACAGGGGCATTGGGAAATATTAACGTTCAAATAGGGAAGTCTATACCGGCACAACCTACTGATTTGGTGAGTTATTTTGATAACTTGGATGCGAATATACCTACTGTAACGAGTATTGGTGAAAGCGAGAGTGGTCCT
Source organism: Selenomonas sp. (assembly GCA_003518745.1). Taxonomy (GTDB): domain Bacteria; phylum Bacillota; class Negativicutes; order Selenomonadales; family Selenomonadaceae; genus UBA9786. The sequence goes on from DOYB01000094.1 coordinate 9,473, forward strand.
GCCACCATCACGCTTAGCGATGGAACCTCCGTTGTAAAGACTGATGGCAATTATAAGGTCGGCAACAGTCTGCCTGTGGCCACGACGATAAAAGTGTATGACAGTACTGGTGAGACGCACGAGGTTCCGGTATATTTTATTCACGAAGGTGAATTGGATGACGGTGCTACGCCAAGCAGATGGCTTGTGTCACTGTCCCCGGATGCTTCAGTGACGAAGGGGGAGACTACTACAGCGGAATTTACAGATGAAAACGGAGAAAAGATGACAGCTTCCCTTAATGTGGCAGAAATACAATTTGATTCATCGGGCAATTTGGTTACAGATTCAGACACTGATACCATGGGGACTATGAATCTCGTATTTAATCCGGGTACTGCCGGTACAGCTCCTGCAGATCAAAATGTTACCGTTGATTTCAAAAAACTGACACAGTTTGCCGGCACCAACACGATTCATTCTTCAGGTAACGGTAATGTATCCGGTATCCTAAAAGACGTTCAGATAGATTCGTCCGGAATAATTACAGGCATCTATACGAATGGTGTTCAACGTCCGGAGGCTCAGGTGGCAATGGCGCATTTCAATAATTCGCCCGGTCTTACAAAGACAAGCACCAGTCTTTATAAAGAAAGTGCTAACTCAGGTACCCCCGAAATAATTGAATCGGGAGAGTTTGGTGTTGTCATAACACCGGGAGCTCTTGAGATGTCAAACGTGGACGTTGCAAATGAGTTTTCGGAGATGATTATAACTCAGCGTGGCTTCCAGTCTAATGCTAAAGTCATAACCGTCGGCGACGCAATGATTGAGACTGCCGTAAATATGAAGCGGTAAAAATGCAGTTGTCAAAAATTAAGATTAAAGGAGCCGGTGGGGACTAAGCCTCCGTCAAATTTCGCAGTGTTCGGCGAACTAGTTTAAACGTGGGGAGTATCAGCTGTTGGAAAGCATAGTTTCGCAAAGATTCGCCAGATAATTTGCCGTTATGCCGATCGCCTTTGTGTCCACCATAAAGGTGCCGCTGTGGTTGGAACTGCCCTTCCCGGTGCCGGCTAACAGGAACAGCCCTTTGATTTTTTCCTGATAATAGGCGAAGTCTTCTCCGGCCAGTGATACGGGAGGCTCTGCGATTGACAGATTCAAGCGGGTGGCCTCCTGTCTGGCAATTTGGGCGAGATCCGCGTCGTTGTCGGTGGCGGGAGGCCCTGCATACCAATCCACATCGGCTGCTCCGCCGAAAGCCAACGCAATTCCGGTTCCAAGTTCATGAATACGCTCTTTGATACGCAGCCTGTCGGTAATCGTCAGGCTGCGTGTTGTTCCCTCCAGATAGGCCGTTTCAGGTACGATATTCCAAGTATTGCCGCCCTCAATATGGGTGACGCTGATAAGTCCCGCTGCCCCGGGGTCAAGATTTTGTCCGCGGATGGAGTGCACGCTGCAGGCAAATTGAGCTGCCATAACCACCGGATCGATCCCCCTCTCAGGGTGTGCCGCATGGGTTCCCCTTCCTCGAAACGTAATGCCGAACTTGTCTACAGAAGCAGTTACGGCTCCGTCCTTTATGCCAATGGTCCCAACGTCGAGGAGCGGGGAGGAGTGAAGCCCCAGAATGAGATCGGCATCGTCCAGCGCATGGGTGGCAAGAATTGTCTTGGCACCTCCCGGCGTTTCCTCCGCAGGTTGGAAAACGAAGGTGATGGTTCCGTTAATGCGCGTTTTCCTGTCATTCAGGGAAAGTGCCGCTCCCAGTACGCAAGCTGTGTGAAAGTCATGGCCGCAGGCGTGCATTTTGCCGGGATATACGGATTTATAGGATAAATCTGTCAGTTCCTCTATGGGCAACGCGTCAATGTCGGCGCGCAGCACGATATGGGGCTTGCCCGTGCCGATGCGGGCAAGCAGTCCTGTTTCAAGGGGCAAATCCAGCACGGGGATTCCGGCTGTTTTGAGATTTTTTTTGAGACGGTCGGTTGTTTCACGTTCCTCATAGGAAAGCTCAGGGTGAGCGTGAAGCCATTTAAATTCACGGATAAGAAAATCCTGCAGTTCTTCCTTGTTCATATCGGAATCTCTCCATTCACAAATTTGCCAAGACAATACATGGGAAACGCACTTTAGTTTTATGGATAGTATAGGCGTGTATTCGATGTACTAACCTATTATATTACAAGGTTAAAAGCCACGCAAGTCAAGGCCGTTTCACAAATGATTTCAGAGATAAATGGGAATTTATGTTAGGTGTTGCACGAGTTAAAAGCCTTCCCCTAGAGGGGAAGGGGGACCGCGATAGCGGTGGATGAGGTGGATCGCAATGTGCCGGGAAGCCACCTCATCCGTCAGCCTAC
>DOYB01000029.1:0-2558 GCA_003518745.1 Selenomonas sp.
CACATTTTGACAAAAGCCAGACAAATCACTTTGCCTGGCTCCGTAATTCCACTATGAATTTTGTGCCTTCGCCCAATTCACTTTCAATGAAAATCCTGCCGTTGTGGAGATTCACGATTTCCTCCGCGATTGCCAGGCCAAGGCCGTTTCCTCCCATCTCGCGGGAGCGCGCCTTGTCCACACGATAGAATCTATCGAATATCTTCTCCTGGTCCTCCTTTGATATACCAATGCCATTGTCTGCCACGGAAAAACGCACCACGCCGTTCTCTGACGGCTCTATGCGGACCAGGACCTTCCCACCCTCGGGAGTATACTTTATGGCATTGTCAACCAGAATCAGCGCCAGTTGCCTGAGCTTCTGTTCATCTGCCTGCAATTCGCATTTTAGCAGCCGCTCCCCCTGAAGGGTTATATCCTTCTTCTCAGCCAATGGCTGCATAAGCCTGATGTTATGGCTCAGTATATCCGCCAAATTAACCTTCTGGAGATTAACCTTAAGTGCCTTATTGTCACTACGGGCCACGATCAGCAAGTCGCCTACCAGCTTGGACATCTTTTTGACCTCATCCAGCACATCCTCAAGTATTTGCTTCAAGAATGGAGATTGAATGGATGGGTCATTCAGCAGGATTTCCGCGGAGGCCATAACCACAGCCAGCGGAGTACGCAGCTCATGGGACGCGTCCGCGGCAAATTGACGCTGCTTTTCATAAGCCTGCCGCAGTGGAACTATGGCCTTGCCTGACATTACATGTCCAAGCACAGAAGATATGAGCAAGGCAATGACACCAATAAAAATCAACGCATAGGTAGACTTCTGCATTCCATTGTAGATGGCCGTAACATCCTTGCCAACATACACCGTCTGCCTCATCCCTCTATGGGTAAGGCTTCTGGAGGTCATCATGACCTTCGTCATCCGTCCCTTTTCATCTGGCTTTTCATATACGTTAACCTCCCCGTCCGAGAGGCTCCATTCATCAATAACATCCAGAATATATGACTCGATTCTGAAGGACGCTCTGGAAAAATTCAGCAGCTTTCCCTCTTCATCTATTATGTAAAAAAACAACCTGTCATTTGAGCTTTTATAGACATTTGTCTCATCGAAGGGGGTTCCGGGATACTGATTATACGAATTCTGAGCCTCGGCCACATTCACCGCCGTGTCAAGAAGCTCCCTTGCCTGCTCTGATGAAAGAGACCATTCCATGGTCTTGTGCACCACCAGAATCATAACAACCAGAAACCCGAACATGATAAGGGAATAAAACAAAGTCAACTGCCGGCGGCTGCGCCCGAAAACGCTATTTTCCATTTACTTTTCGGCCTCCAACCGATAGCCAACGCCCCTAACAGTCTTGATAATGGTCTTTCCATCCCCCTGTTCCAGCTTCTTCCTGAGAATTTTCATATAGGAATCTATGTTGTTGGAACTGACATCGCTTTCCAATCCCCAGATACGGTCAAGAATAATCTCTCTGGGAACCACTATGCCGATATTCTGCGCCAGCAAGTCAAAAATCTGGAATTCCCTGGGTGAAAGCTGTATGACCTGATCCTTTTTCTTAAGAATCTTGGCTGTTCTGTTCAGAGTAAAGGTTCCAACCTTCACCACGTCCTGCTGTATACGCTGGGTACTGCGACGTCCCAGCGCCCTGAGTCTGGCAAGGAGTTCCGCGAACTCGAAGGGCTTCACCAGATAATCATCCGCGCCCGCGTCCAGTCCCGTGACTCTGTCCTCCACTGAATCCCTGGCCGTCAGCATCAGCACAGCCTTCTCATAACCATCATTGCGCAATCGCTGGCAGGCATCCACACCACTCTCTCCCGGCATCATCCAGTCCAAAACCAAAATATCGTATTCCGTATACATGGCATACTCATAAATATCTGAGCCGTTCGTAATCCACTCCACCGATATGTCATTCTGCTCCAGCATATATTGAATCAGCTTTCCAAGCCGTTTATCATCCTCAGCCAAAAGAACCCGCATAAAGTAGCCTCCTCAAAATGTCACTTTCCATATCTTATAGCCTGTAATTGAAAAGAAAATGAAATCAGCAATTTCCGGGATAAACGTATTTCAAATATTTCCCTGCCACCCGGCAAAGCTGATGTATGCGTTCCACGGGCGTTGGTGGCCGGTTCTGTACATGATGCCTCGGGAAGAACCGGCTTATGTGAAGTGGAATATTCGGCGAAATTCCCGCAAGCCATTCCGCTTCCTTCTCCATTTCCTCCGGACCGTCATTTTCCCCCGGCACTATCAGTGTGGTAACCTCTACGTGAACTGATTCTGAAGAAAGGCGAATGGTATTCTTGACAGTTTCCAGATTTCCTCCCAGCCAATCATAATATTCCTGCCGGAAGCCTTTCAAATCTATGTTCATCGCGCTGATCCACGGCAGAAGCTCCTTAAGGGGCTCCTGCTCCACAGTTCCGTTTGTAACCAGCACCGTATGAAGTCCCAAGGGCTTAAGGAGCTTGGCTGTATCCATAACATATTCAAAACTGATGAATGGCTCATTATAGGTGAAGGCTACTCCTAAATT
>DOYB01000029.1:2747-8502 GCA_003518745.1 Selenomonas sp.
CCACCAACGGAAAGTATGAATTCCCCGGGGTAAAAACGCATTAAGGGCTTTTTCTCTATTGGGTCAAGGGCAATAGATGTGACCCTTCCATAATTCAATGGGACTATATTGCCATCTATATTCCGTCTCGCCCTGCAACGGCCTGTCTGTCCAATGGAAAGTTCGCAGTGGTGAGGGCAAATTCTGCATTTCATGTATGCCGCACCACCTCAAAGCGCCAAAGCTGTATCTCGTCCCTTGGGCCTATATTCCCCTTTTTGCGGGCAATGGCAATCTGTTCCTCAACAGTGTCTATGCCTGAAAGGTCAGGTAGCAGCAGTCCTCTCCGGCCGTTGCTTTCCACTATTACTCCATAGCGCTTTACGTCCAGCTCATCGGTTGAAAAAATCCGTTCCGGCTCGGAAAGCACATCCACGCTGTAGACCAAATCTTCCAGCTCAGTTTCCTCCACGGGGGAAAACCTTGGGTCCCGTGAGCAGGCTGAAACCGCATTCTGCACGATTTCCTCAGCCAAGGAGTCACGAGTGGGCATAATAGTTCCGATACAACCTCTAAGCTGGCCGTCCTTCTTTAAGGAGACAAATGCTCCCGCGGCTCTCTCTTTCAGCTCTTTTGGAAGATTTTCCGGCAGTTCCTCAAGGATTCTATGTGTCTTTACATAGGTTTCAAGACTGAGCCTGGCCAATCGTACCAGAGCATCCTCCTTTGCCTTTCGGGCTTCCATAACTTCCCTTTGCTGGCGGAGGTACTGTTCTCCTATGTTTCTGGATTCATCACGACCTGCTGCCAATAACCAGGCAACTCCGTAGCCCACGCCAAAGGGGCCTTCATAGGAAAGCAGCTCGCTTTCCACCCCGCGGCGATCCAATGCCCCTGCCATTATCCAAAAGGATCTCAGGCCGCATTCCGATGCCTTCTCACAAAGCTCAGCGTCCATGGACAGGAGTGAAAGAAAGTCCCCTTCTCCAAGATACGTTGTGACCTGCCTGTCAAAAACAGGACCCTCCGGAACAAATCCATAAGGTCCGTCCTCCTTCAACTTATGGGAAAGATCCCCGCTTGCGATGAAAACCACCCTGCGGTTAAGTTTTTCAGCAGTTTGGGCAATATACTGTCCCAATCGGTAATGCTCCTTTGCCGGAAGTCCCGACAGGCCTATCCGCACCAGCTTGCAGTTCATTGAATGCTCCTGCAGGAACCTGAGCGGTATCATGGTTCCATGGTCAAGAGCCGCGGAACGTTCCCCCAATGTACCGGCAGAAAGCCCCTTCTTACCGCATAAATCCGAAAGCTCCTTTACGAACTCTGAATCATATTCAGCCTCAAGCTCTACCTCAGGCGCGCGGAACTGGGCAAAGCTTCCCTTTGCCTTTTCTCCGGGGGAAATGTGAAAATAATCCGCATACATAACGGAATGAGGACTTGTCAACACGATGGTATCAGGCCTAAGAGCTGCGGTCCGCTGCATTACATTTCTGAACGAGTCAATGGTGTCCTGTATCTTACTTTCCTCGCCCTTCCCTATTTCGGGCAGGATAATCGGCGGATGAGGCACCGCCATGGCTGCAAGAATTCCCATATCCAATTCTCCTTTTCCATATCCCCAAAAAATAAATGGGAATTTGCGCATTAGATCGTCTCATCAGTCCAGGTGGAAATTTTTTCGGCTTCCACTAACGAACTGTCCTGTCAGGTTGTACTTTTCTTGTCCACCCGGCGGTTACCACGCCTCACGCAACGAGGTTCACTTTTCTAGATGATGCCTACGACAGTCCGCCCTTTCAGGGTTGGGTAGTTCCAGCCGAAAAACTTTCCACCTTCCCTTCTCGGTAGTGTTGTCATTTCTCCGGGAGGGGTGGGGATGTCCATAAGCGGAGCTTTGGCATTTTGCGTGAAGAAAAATTTTTTAGCCTACGGACAATCGTCCAAAAACGGCATCGTTCAACCGAAGGGCGTTTAGACGTTTTTGGCTGCTGAGTTATAGGGCTAAAAAATTTTTTAGCAAAATGTCTAGGTGGAGCGTTGGACATCCCTACCCCGAGCGGACGATTAGCCATATAAATTCCCATTTATCCTAATAGTATTGAATTTATTTCCTGCTATTGTCCCTGAAGAGCCGCCAGTTCAATCAAATATCTCCCCACCGCGTCCTTCCAGTTGGGAAGCCTATTGAAGCCCGCATCATCCAGACACTTTTTGCTCATTCTGGAATTCTTCGGCCGTACTGCCTTGGTGGGGTATTCCGTAGAGGCTACCGGAATAACCTTCGTTTTCCGACCAACCTGCCTGAATGTCTCCGCAGCCAGCTCAGCCCATGAGCAGATTCCCTCGTTGGTAGCATGATAAACACCATATTTTTCTGTTCCTGCCATTTCCACCAGCAGCTTCGCCAAATCCACCGTATAGGTTGGAGAACCCACCTGATCATCCACGACCCTCAGTTCATCATGGGTCTCGCTAAGCTTCAGCATAGTGCGGATAAAATTCTTCCCATTTATGCCAAATACCCAGGATATGCGCACGATGAAATACTTCTCCATTATTTCCCGTACATATTCCTCGCCTGCAAGCTTAGATTTTCCATAGGCATTCTGCGGTGCCTTTGGCGCGTCGGGTTCATAAAAAGCTTCACCTGTTCCAGGGAAAACGTAGTCAGTGCTAATGTAAATGAGTTTAGCATCTATTTCCCTGCAAAGCTCCGCGATACAGCGAGTTGCCTCGCCGTTTACAGCCATCGCGGCCTCCGGCTCATCCTCAGCCTTGTCAACTGCTGTGTATGCGGCGCAGTGAACGACCACATCCGGCATATAGTCGAGGATGCGCTTTCTCATTGCCTCCGCGTCAGTCAAAGGAAAATCCTGACGAGTTGTACCCGTCGCGTCTATTCCCCTATTTGTAAGCTCTCTCATCACATCGAATCCCAGCTGTCCGCCAAAACCCGTGACCAGCACCTTCATCCCAAAACCTCCCCAAAGTATCTTCCATGGCAAACCCTCCCCTCACGGGGAAGGCTCATTTGAATACAGACGATTCAGCCCTCTATCAATCCCTTCAATTCCGCCTCGGTAATTACCGCAATCCCAAGCTCCTTCGCCTTCTGCAGCTTACTGCCTGCCGCCTCGCCGGCCACAAGGTAATCTGTTTTCCTCGAAACACTTCCCGTCACGCGACCCCCATGAGCTTCTATAAGCTCTGCCGCTTCCTTTCGTTCAAGAGTAGGCAAAGTTCCCGTTATCACAAAGGTCTTGCCTTCAAGACTTCGTCCCGTGGGAACCTCCTCCGTCGCTTCCATGGAAAGACCAAGTTTTTTCAGTTCCTGAAGCATTTTTATATTGTCTTCGTCTGAAAAATATTCCCTTATATGTCGGGCACTTATCTCCCCCATATCCTGAACATCCAAGATATCCTCAAGAGACGCCGCCCGCAACTTCTCAATAGAGCCGAACCGAGCAATGAGATCCCTCGCGGCAGCCCGCCCGATGCCTGAAATCCCCAACCCCGTCAGAAGCTGTCTGGGATGATTTGACTTGCTCTCCTCTATAGTATTCAGCAGCTTGTCAGTATTTTTCTCCTTGCCTAATATACCCTTCTTTATAAGCTCCTCGCGATATTCCCTCAATCGGTATATATCCGCGATGTTCCGAAGGTATCCATCTTCTATAAGCTGGTGGATATAGGCCATTCCAAAGCCCTTTATATCCATAGCGTTCCGGCTCACGAAATTCAGGATATGGTTCTCAAGCTGAGCAGGACAGCTTGGATTCGTGCATTTTATATCAGCCGTGTTTTCCTCACGTTCCGCGGAATGTCCACAGACAGGGCAAACATTGCCAATTAGATACGGAACCGCTGTATCAGGACGCAGTTCCTTGACCACTGACTTCACCTTCGGAATAATCTCACCGGACTTATATACTTTGAGCGTGTCCCCTATGCGTATGTCCAATTCGTCTATGAAATCCTGATTGTGCAGCGTTGCCCTCTCCACTGTTGTCCCGCAAAGCCTTATTGGGTCAAACACCGCGGTAGGTGTAATGCGTCCCGTACGTCCAACTGACAATTCAATGCTGCGGAGGACAGTTTCCTTTTCCTCCGGTGGATATTTATAGGCAACCGCCCAGCGGGGAACCTTTGAGGTTGCGCCCACCTGTTCCCTGGCACGAAAATCATTTAGCTTTACAACTGCCCCATCTATGTCATAGGGAAGCTTCCCTCTGGATTCTCCTATGTCTTCAATGGCCTGCCAAACCTCTTCCTCGGTATGACAAAGCCTATACCCATGTATGACCTTGATTCCCTGTGCCTTCATGAATTCATAGGCCTCCGTATGGGTGGAAAAACTCCTGCCTTCAGCCCTCTGGAGATTGAAAACAAACATGGACAGATGGCGCTCCTTAGTGACGCGGCTGTCCAACTGCCTGAGTGTTCCTGCCGCGCAGTTCCTCGGATTCGCGAAGGGCTTCATTCCCAGAAGCTCCTGTCTTTCATTTACGGCATCAAAGGCGGCATTTTCCATGTAGACCTCGCCGCGCACCTCGAAATAGGGCAGCTTCTCCTTAAGGCTCTGCCGCACGTCATCTATGACACGGGCATTTTCAGTAACGTCCTCACCCTGAAGTATCCCATCGCCTCTGGTGACCGCCCTTATAAGTTCGCCATTTTCATAGCGAAGGGCCAGTGACAGCCCGTCAATCTTTTCCTCCACCACGAACTCCGGAGAACCGAACTGCCCAATCATATCCTTTACGAATTCCCCTACCTCATTACGGGAAAAAACGTCCTGGAGAGATAGCATCGGAACATCGTGCTTGACCAGAACACCGGCCTCACGCTTGGCCTTGCCGCCCACTATCTGGGTCGGCGAGGTTTTCGTGATAAGCTCGGGGAATTCTGCCTCTATGGCCTTGAGCCGCAGCATCAGCTGATCATATTCATAGTCGGAAATCTCAGGCGCGTCCTCTTCATAATACCTTTTATTGTGATGACGGATTTCCTTCCTTAGAGCATTCAGTTCCTTCTTTATTTCCTGAATGGTGCTTCCCTGTTCATTAGCCATGACCTGTCATTCCCACTCCATTCCCTTTTCTCTGGTAAGCGCCCTGGACTCTTCCATTGGCAGCGGCTTCGCGAAATAAAAGCCCTGCGCGCGCTCACAATCAACAGTACTGAGGAATTCAAGATGCTCTTTGGTTTCCACGCCCTCCTGCAAAGGGGATATCCCAAGTTCCCTGGCAGCCTGAATAATGTGCTGGATCAGCTTTGCCGCGTCCGGATGGGCATCATAGGTCCTCAAAAACTCCAAATCCAGCTTCAATACGTCGAATTCGTAGCTCATAAGATGGTTCAGCGAAGAATATCCGCTACCGAAATCATCTATCCAAATTTTATAGCCCGCATCGCGGAACCGTTTCACCTCATTTTGGAGATGAGCTGAATTCTCGGTAAGGGCGCTCTCTGTTATCTCTATGTCGATCAGTTCTCTTGACAGCCCATGCTGTGAGCGGAAATGCTCTATAATCTCAAAGATATCACAAAGCTCGAAGTCAAGTCTGGAAAGATTCACGGAGATTGGAACCACGGGTTCTCCCGTATCAATGCAGTGACACAGCTCCTCACACACCTTTTTCACTATAAAGGTGTCTACCTTGTGTATCATGTGGAACTCCTCCAGAGTACCTATGAACACTGCCGGTGAAAGCATCCCCGTTTTGGGGTCATCCCAACGGGCCAGAGCCTCATATCCGCAAATCTTTCC
>DOYB01000163.1 GCA_003518745.1 Selenomonas sp.
AGATGAGCAAAGGGTGCTTGAGCAGGTCTATGGGTCCTACTGTGACAACTCGAAAGGCACGCCTCAGAACAAAATCGTAGAAGTCTATGAATTGAGCGATGATGAACGGTGGTTCTTCAAGCACAAGCGGTTCATTTCTCCCTATTTGTTTCAGCAGACTTTGTACAAGGTTCGGGGGAATATACTTCCACTTAGGTTGAATTCGGCAATTCATCGTGTCTTTGAGCAGACGGAGATTTTACGTTGTAATTATTGCAGTGTTGGAAATCGCGCTGTACGTGTCGTTTTTCAGACAAGGGATAAACTGCCTTTACCGGTGTACAGGAGTCTTATTGATGTAGATCCTGAGGATGTTGATAGCACGCTGAAGACCATCATGGAAGCCGATATGAGAGACCCCTTTGATTTAAGAGAGGGGAATCTGGTACGGTTCGCGGTATTCAGAACAGGTGACGCAGAATGCGCCGTATTGGTGACGGCAGCTAAAATAATAGCGGACAGGATTGATATACACGCCATTTTGAAGATGGCGTACAGCGCGAATGAGGCGGGAGATATTTCGGGCATAGTCCTTAAGGACGTCCGCCATTCAGGTATCTGGACGGATTCTATTACAGTATCGATTCGTGATTATTGGAAAAAGGTGTTGTCTGATTTTCCATCATGTCCGAGACTTCCATATCGTAGAAAAAGCAGGGGCGACAGATACAGACAGCGCTACTATCGGATGCTAGTTCCCAGAGATATTCTGTCTGAGCTGAATAGGAAGGCCAGAACAAATCGAAGGATGCTTCTGACTATCCTGACAACAGCATGGGGACTGTTGCTCCAATATTATAATCCGGGACTGGAGATATCCCTGTGTATGCTCGTACCGGCAAGCAAGAATGGGATATATAGCAGCGCATCATCCGGTGCATTCAGCATAATCCCGACAAGATTGGCAGTTAATGAAGGGATTTCGGTTCAGAAGCTGGTGAACGCGCAGTTCCAGCAGTTTGTCATATCGAGTCCCTACGCGTGTTTTGACTGGTCAAGACTTCAGGATATTCCGGGACTTAGGGACATTTCCTTCAATCACTGTCTGAGTTTCCTGGATTTTTTGGAGGAAGGCGGGAACTACAGGGAAAGCCAGGCATTGCCTGAGGGAAAGACTATTTCACGTGTGGTTTGGGATGCACATGGTATGCCAATGGGTATATATTTCCACTATGTGGAGGGAAAGGTTTCCATGAATTTTCTGTACGATGCGGAACAATTCCCGGTATATGGTGTTGAGAGTCTGGCTAATCGGTACAAGCTGATGCTGGAGCAAATGCTGTTGAAGTGGGACTCACCTGTAAGAAGCCTGATGGAACGGTTTGCCGCAAGAATGGATCTGCAGAACATTGATGTTAAGGCAATTCAGGAGTCGGAGCTTGAAAGGATTCGTACATCCCTGTTACATATGCCGTTACTGTCCGGGTCTCTTGAGTCGATTCAGGAACTTATGGAGGCAGGGACAGTCGTTACCAAATATCTGGGGGATCGAATTTCGGGAGAAGAAATCGAGTCAAAAGGGATATTTGTTGTGGATGGAAAGCTTACACGCTACATGGATGCCGGGGATGGATGGTACAATCTGCTGAATCTGGTGAAAAAGGACGATATGCTTAATGAACTGGTATTGCTTGGCAAACGGCGAGTGAGCATATCGGCTGAGGTTCTTACGGATTCCGCGGTGTTGTTTGAAATTCCCTTGGATAGGTTTAACGATATCCTGATGAAGGATGATGCATTCAAGGATAGGATATTTCAGCACACACTGAAAGAACTGGAAAGATACCAACGGATGTGGGTACAATCCTAATATGCGATGGGAGAAGCTTTTGAAGTGACTTTGTTATGTGATGGTATCGGAAGGAGGAAGCTGAAATGGAGAAGAAAACGGCACTGCATGAAACTCGTGAGATGAACGGATGGATTGTATGGTCCGTAACAGGAAAGATAGAGACCACCAATGCTGCCGGTGTAGGTGAAGAAGGAGAAAAAATCCTTGATAGTACTGACAAGCTGGCGCTCGACCTGGCTAATGTGACCTATGTTTCCAGCGCGGGACTCAGGGTGCTGCTTCGTATTGCAAAGAAGGCAAAGGCAGCTTCCAAGACATTTTCTGTTTGTTGCGCAACAGGAATGGTTAAGGTTATTCTGGAAGAGGCAGGTATAGATATGCTGATTCCCATTTATGATTCGTTGGATAAGCTGAGCTGAACTTTTGCGGAAGATTGGGTGGAATATGCTGGACCGAATTTTTACGATAGAGGAAAAGTGCACAGGCTGCAACAAGTGCATTGCCGCCTGTCCTGTGGACTGTGCCAATCAGGTGTATCGTGCATATGATGGGACACGCAAGGTTTATGTGGATAACGAGTATTGCATACACTGCGGCGCATGCCTTCGTGCCTGCGATCACGGTGCCAGGGATTATGTCGATGACACGGAGAGGTTCTTTAACGATCTGGCAAAGGGGGTTGATGAACCGATAACCGTAGTCGCGGCACCTGCGGCACAGCTCCATTTTCCTCAGCTGGGCAGGCTCTTTGGATGGTTTAAGTCTCTGGGAATTCAGCACGTATATGACGTATCCCTTGGGGCTGACATTGCCACTTGGAGTTATCTGAAGGCCAGGAAAGAGTTATCCATTTCCTCTATGATTGCTCAACCTTGTCCGGCAATCGTAAACTATTGCGAAAGATACATGCCGGAGCTGTTGAAGTCACTTGCGCCAATCCAGAGTCCACTCATATGCCTGGCTATTTATTTGCGTCACTATGAGAACCTGACGGGGAAGATAGTCTTTTTATCGCCCTGTATCGCGAAGTCGGAGGAGATCGAGGATCCCAACACGGGAGATATGGTTCAGTACAATGTTACCTTTTCCAAGCTGAAGCAGAGGCTCCGGGCGGAGGGAATAGACCTTTCCAAGTATCCGGAGGCAGGATTTGAGGGTATGCCGTCGGGAATAGGACACGTGTACAGCCGTCCGGGCGGGCTTGCGGAGACCATCAGGGTAACGGATGGTAACATATGGATCCGCCCTGTGGACGCCGTGTTCCGCGCTTATCCGTATCTTTCCGAATATCTGGCACGCAGTCAGACCGGCAAGGCCATACCTGATATCGTGGACATATTGAACTGTGATGGAGGCTGCAATCTTGGTACGGG
>DOYB01000067.1 GCA_003518745.1 Selenomonas sp.
CCCATATATACGGAAAGAGCGGCGTTCACAATGGGATGGGGACTGAATGCTTGGATTTTTGTGGTTTCCAGCTGTTTTTCCCTGGATTCTATGAGCTTCATTGCCCTGCTTATGTCCCCGGATTCCAGAGCCTCGCCCAATATTTTATAGTCCTTCTGGATTTCTTGGGCAAACTTAACGGCCTCAGCCTGATTGGACCTAAGAACGTCATCGTATTCCTCTAAGGCCTTCAGCTGATCCTTCATAAGGTGAAGTGTATGCTCCTCCTGTCGCATCTCATCAACCTTCTTGGTAGCAATGCTCATTCCGCGATACACAAAGAAGAAAAACAGTGGAATGGAGATACGGGAAAGCTGTATCTTTAAGCTGTGCAGCGTAGCTGTATCTGCTATGGGAACGGAAAGACCTATGAAAATAGCCAGGGGAAGAATGGCAATGGATAAATTCTTCTTCTCACTGCTGAACAAATAAGGTGAAGGCAGCAAATCGAGAAAAAGTCGACGGGCAAACGGAAATGCCAAAAGGAAAAGTCCAAAATATACTATAGGATGTATTACAAGAACCTCTATGTCAGACCTATCCGCAAGCCAAAAGCCCTCACCTATGGCAGCTACGGTATGGATGGCAAGAACCCAAAGGAACTGCATTCCCAGGACGAACACATGGACGGCAATCGGTTGCCGAATATGGTAAACGGAAATCAGGAAGTAGGGATATGGCGCGAAAAAGAAAATTGCCTTGAAAACTCCCACATGAAAATCTGAACTGTGGAGTAAAAGGGAAATTATAAAGATTGACGCAAAGCCCCAGCCCAGAAGCCAGCGCCACAGCCTGTGACGAATTGCCTCTGGTAAATAGGGACGGAAGGGCAGATAGCGAAGGTAAGCGCCGCCCAATTGGATAAGCACCAGCACCACGGAAAAGAGAAGGATACTCAGCATGAGCTATCCCCCCTTTTCGTTTCCCGCTCTTCATGGGCTACGTCATCACTAAGTTGAGTATTGATTAACTGCTTTTCACATTCATCAAAGGACTGGGAAAGAGCGTCATCTACCCAAGAAATCTCACATTTAACGAAGCCGTCTTTGCAGGAGAACGCGGCTTCGCCATCATACTGAGCCAGAAATCTGGAAAGGGTTTTCATACCCATCCCCACATTGCCATCGCGTCCTATTGGCAGACCGTTCTCCCCCATAAAAACGGGAAGTGAGCTGCTATTTTCGATGGAGAGGAGCCCGTGTATCCCATCGTATACAAGAACAAGGGAAAGCTCACGGCATTCACTCTTAACCTTCGCAGTCTCCTCAATAGCATTTTCCAGCAGTTCCGAAAGGAGAATAGCCAAGTCCCCTTCTGCCTTAAACCTTCCCTCTGGCAGCTTTATTTTCTGATGTATACGGATTCCCAGACGCTCAGCTCGCCACAGGTTAACAGAGAGAGCGGCGTTCAGCAGGGGGCTTTTAGAAAAGGGCAATTCCTTGATAGCATCAAGCAGTATGGTCTGTGTCTTTATATGCGAGCGTGCGGCAGCAAGGTTCCCATCCATCAAAAGGCCGTAGAGTATGCGGTAATTATGCCGCAGGTCATGGCGAATAACGGAAATCCTTTTCTGATTTCGAAGGGCAAGCCGATATCTCTTTTCCAAAAAGGAAAGCTGTTCCTCAACGCGCTTTGCGTTCATGATCTCCTTCCGATGATTGTAGAACTCCTTACCGGATAGCAGGACATAGCGATAAAGGAAGAAAAATGATACCGGGAGCACAAGGCGGGAAATCATTTCCTGCCAGGAATGAATCAGTTTCCCATCCGCCAGCAGGAAAAAGTGGGAAAAGAGCACGATAAAGGGCAATGTCGCAATATAGTAACCATACGGGCGGGTTTCAAAAAATTGCTCAGGCGGCAGAAGATTCTTAAAAACGCGACGTTCCACCGGCAATAGAGCAAGAATCAGGATTGGATATATCATGCTATGGATTGAAAGCAGAGTTTCCTCAGGGAAATCCTTTATAACCGAGAACATGATAATAGCGGATATACTGTGAAGCATGAAGCTCCAAACAGACACCATGCCTTGAACAAATATATGCTTGAGGACATCCCTTCGCACCACCGTCATAAAGACCGCGGCCCAAGGAATCCAACTTGCCATAAGTACCGCCTTATAGCTATGTGTCCAGATTCCGAAATGCTCAAAGAGCCAGGCATATGCCAAAAGGCTCAGGATTGCCAATGCTCCCAGCCCAATAGCAAGCCTATTCCGTTCTTCCTCAACAATGTGCTCGCTGAACGGGAGATATCTCAGATAAGAGTCGGATAATTGTATCAATACGATAAAACCAGGAAGCGCCAATACCCATGCCTGCTCCATCCGTATATCCCCCTTTCATTAAATCCATCAAATCATATACTCTTTCGCAAATATACAGGATATACCATTTTATGGATTTTGTCAAAAATTGCCCACTTTTAAGAATATAGTTGTTTTCTAGCCGAAATTCTACTAAAATAATGATATTGAAGTTTTTTTGATTTCCTCAAAGGAGCGACATCATTGAAAAAGTCTACAGACAGGATAGAAAATAATTCCGGTACCGTAAAAATCAGCCGCAAGGTAATGGCAGAAATCTTGATTCTGGCCATCGTACTCATTCTTATTGGGTTTTCCATGCAGGAAAAAGTAGAAAAACTCCTCTCGACCTCCGTGGAACAGTCGGTGGCCCGGCAGACCGCGGATTTCTCTGTTTTAGCTGAGGAGCGTTTCCAGCGCGAGTTGGCGGAGCTTCGCTATGCGGCCCATCAAATCGGAAAACATGAAGGAACCTTGGCAGCGGCCTTTGAAAGCTTGGAAGCCACCGGGCGGAATGGTGTTTCCTGCGGTATTTTAAATAAAAAGGTCGGTGCGGTTATTGGGGGGCCATTGAGCGAAAAGGAATTCCCACGACTGGTTCGCGCTTTTTCAGGGAGCGCCATTGTGGACTATTGCCCCGGGCGCGGACTGCTGTTCGCCGTTCCTATCCTTAGAGGGGATAACGTACGCTATGTAATCTATCGTCTCTACAACGAGGATGTACTCTATGACTACTTTGGCTTGGAAGAGTATGATGCCGACAGCAAAATACTTATTCGTGAGCGAAACGGTACCGTTATTGTCCCCTACCGTGGCTTTAGTGAAAAGGATAAGGAATTTTTCCGCGATGCTACCATCCAAGCGGATTTCGACCGGATTAGTGAAAAACTTAGGACCAGCCGTAGTGCCGCCGTTTACTCCGATGGTCCCAAGGGACGATATTTTCTCTTCGGGGCTGATCTTCCGCAAACAAACTGCTCTATGATCGGCTATGTTCCATGGGACGCGGTGGCCGGCAATGTTTCACGCATTTACGAACTAGTCCTTACGGTAGTGACACTGCTGCTGCTGCTTTTTGCTTTGGCCAGCGCGTATCTCTTCATGGTGCAGTCCAGAATGGCTGAAAACGAGTCCATGCGAAGGGCCAAGGAGATCGCGGATAAGGCCAATAAGGCAAAAAGCGAATTCCTGGCCAACATGAG
The DNA here is from genome assembly GCA_003518745.1 of Selenomonas sp. Lineage (GTDB taxonomy): Bacteria > Bacillota > Negativicutes > Selenomonadales > Selenomonadaceae > UBA9786. Next base: position 3,550 of record DOYB01000067.1, read on the forward strand.
CCATGAGATACGTACCCCTATCAATGCTGTTCTGGGCATGAATGAGATGATTCTCAGAGAAAGCAAAGAGTCCTTCACCTTGGACTATGCTAAGAAAATTGCCGGAGCAGGCCATGCTCTCCTTTCCCTTATAAACGATATTCTGGATTTTTCCAAAATCGAGTCCGGACGCATGGAATTGGTGGAAACTACCTATCAGCTTGATTCTCTGCTTATGGATACTGTGGATATAATCGAACCTCGTGCAGAAGAAAAAGGATTGGAATTTAACGTTAAAGCAGACCCCAACCTTCCCAATGACCTGTATGGGGATGCTATTCGAATTCGCCAGATTATCATCAACATTCTGAGCAACGCCGTAAAATACACGCAAAAGGGCAGCATTAGCTTCGTTGTTTCCGGTACACGGAAGGCCGCGGCCAGCTCCAATAACATAGAGGATGAAAATACCCTTTTGCTGGAGATAGCGATATCTGACACGGGCATAGGAATCAAGGAAGAGGATAAAAAGCTTTTGTTCCAAGATTTCAAGCGTCTGGATACCACGCGTAACAGAAACATCGAGGGAACCGGATTGGGGCTCGCAATTACGGTAAATCTCCTTCACCTCATGGACGGAGAGATTTCCGTTGACAGTATTTATGGAAAAGGCAGTACCTTCAAGATTCAGATTCCGCAGAAAATCGTGGACGCGGAATCCGCATTAGGTGATTTCACACAGCGGTTAGCAAACGGAAATCTTGAGCAGGAAACCTATCACGTCAGTTTCCGTGCGCCCGACGCGCATATTCTCGTGGTGGATGATAACGAGGTAAACCTCCTTGTGGCGAAAAATCTTCTGAAAGCCACAGAGATACAGGTTGAAACCTGCATAAGCGGTAATGAATGCCTCCAAAAAATGAAAGAAACGCATTTCGACTTAATACTGCTGGATCAGATGATGCCGGAGCTTGACGGTATTGAAACCTTGAAAGCTTCCAAACTTATGCCTGACAACAAATGTCAAAACACGCCGGTAATCGCGCTTACAGCAAACGCGGTATCGGGTGCAAGGGAAATGTTCCTGGCGGAAGGCTTCTCGGATTATCTGGCCAAGCCTATAAACTCTGTAAAGCTGGAGCAGATAATACAAAAGTATCTGCCTGACGAACTGGTGACAGCCGGTGATGTGCCCGAGAGCTCTGAGGAAAAAAATGCTCCGGCGAATGAACCCGAACCGATCCAGTCCTCCGGAGATGAAGGCTTAATTAACTGGGAAATGGGAATGACCTACAACGGAGGCTTTGAGGACATGTATAGGGAAATACTCTCTATATTTGCCGCAACCGGAAGCGAAAAGACTGAAAAAATGCAAAAGGCCTTCTCAGAGGGTGACTGGAAAAACTACACTATCTTTGTTCACGCGCTGAAGTCAACGTCACTTACCATAGGTTGCCAAAAACTCTCTGATGACGCGAAAGCACTGGAAATGGCAGGAAAAAAATTCCAGTCGGCGGAATCCACGCAAAGCGAAAAAGAAGATAGCCTAAGTTACATTCAAGAGCATCATGAAGAGGTCATGGCTCTCTACAAAAAAGTAACGGATGAAGCTGAAACTTTAGCAAAAAAATGAATCTATTTTAAAAGCTCTAGGTTGCCGGATGGATGATGAATGAGGTGGCTTGAATTGAAAGATCTGAGAGTGAATACGCTACTGGCGATTGGACTATTTGTCCTCTGTATGCTGGTATTCTTCATCTATCGTTTCGATACAAATTTTCTGTCTGAAGAAGCGCCGAAGAAAATCGGATTCATTGTCCTTGGGGACGTAGAAGAAGCCGGCTGGAATGGCTCCCATTACCAAGGGATTAAGGCTGCCTGTGAGAATATGGGGCTGACTTTGGTCTTTCGTGACAAGGTACCGGAAAATAGCGGAAAGTGCCCTGAGGCCATAGATGAACTGGCCAACGAAGGCGTGGGCATGATTTTCCTATGCAGCTACGCCTATGCGTCAGAGGTGCATGATTTAGTTAAGGAATATGAGAATATAGCCTTTGCCACGAACTCCGGTGAAGCACATGCCAGGAACCTCACTGCGTATTTTGCACGCATGTACCAGGGTAGATATATGGCCGGAGCTCTTGCCGGAATGAGGACTAAATCAAATACGATAGGCTATGTGGCAGCTATTCCGAACTGTGAGGTTTGCCGAGGTCTCAATGCCTTCACCCTAGGTGTCAGGCGAATGAATCCAAACGCGCGAGTGCTCGTTGCCTTTACGGGTGGTTGGGAAAATCCTCCCGTGGAACGTGAAAAGGCGTATCGGCTGGTAAAAGAAAACGGTGCGGATGTGCTCACCTATCATCAAGATGAAAAGGCTGTGGCAGACGCGGCGGAAGAAATGGGAGTGGACTTCATCGGCTACAATGAAGT
>DOYB01000078.1 GCA_003518745.1 Selenomonas sp.
TTTCGGCTTCTTCCTTCTTCAATCTTTTAGCAGCCGAAGCATCAATCAAAACAAGGTATTCCATTGGGATGCTCTTTGGCTTTCCGGTAATCTTGTAACAGGCACTATAGCTTTCCTTTGCCCCTGCGCTATCGCCAAGTTCATCCAGCATATCCCCCTTCATCCTGTGAGCAACCCAGTTCTTATTGCCAACCTTCAGAGCTTTATCCACATCTGCAAGGGCTGCCTCAAAATTCCCCTGCATGTGGTACGCATCGGCCCTGAAGAGGAAGTTGTAGGGATTGGACGCATCCATTTCCACGGCTTTATCACAATCTGCCATAGCCCCATCGAAATCCCCTGCCACTGCCTTCGCCCTGCCTCTGACTCCATAGCATTCAGCCAGGTTGTCCTGATTCTTAGCCTCAAATGCACGGGCCACTTCCTTCAGCGCATACTCTCCCCATCCTAAATCGCTGTAGACATCACTGTTTTCACGAAGCCTCTTGACGAACTTCTTATCCGCGGCAAGCACCTCATCCATCTTTTGCCGCAACGCAGCCAATCGGGCTGCTTCATCAGCCTTCACCTTTGCCCTATAGGGTATGATAGCTTCCTTTGCGTAGGCAGTCCTCACCATCTCCTGTAAGTCTGTCCACGCCCGCTTGCGGGCCACAGCCTCCCGTAAGGCCTTATAGGCATGCTCATCCGTGAGCAGATCATCACTTCCATCAGGGGACTTCCTGAAATTCCAGCCTGCCTCCGTATCATTATCGTGAAAAGCCTTGGCAAGTCCCCCTGCGATATAATAAGCATTTTCCAGCCTATTGTCATGATCATCCAATGTATTATCACCTGAAAGGAACAGCTTCCCATCAATATAGACATCCCTTCTGTCCTTAACTGTTACATGGCCACAGCTATATTCCGTCATCATTTCAGCCAGCTTTTGCTCTCTGGCTCTTGTATCCGGATGATCATTATACATATTATCCCTGGGATTCTGCGTCGGGTCATCATACTCCCAAATATCCGTTGTCTCATAGCGGAGGTAATATCCCATACGAGCCATAGCAGCAGGGGAGCCTCCGGGATTGAAGCCCGCACTCGTCATTATGTAGAATGCGCTCTCATCTGCTTCCTGCTCCGTGGGCAGGGTAACATTCTTCGCTATGGAATAATTCACCAGACCAGCCACCTTGCTCCAATCCACGGTCCCCGATGCCGCGCTGAGAATACTTATTCCCAGATGCTGCGCAATTGCATGGGCATAGTTTTCAGCGGCATGCTGCTCAATACCGTGAGCCATCTCATGAGCCAGGACCGCGGCAAGCTCGTCCTCATCGCAGTTCAGTTCCCGCACCAAGCCCCGGTTTATGCTGATATAGTTGGTGGGGTAACAGGCCGCGTTAAAGGCAGGATTGTCATTAACAGCCCACACAAAGGGAAGGGAGTTGACCTTCAGCACGTATGCTCCCTTATCCACCAGCCGACGCATTACCTTGTCCACAACCTCAACATCCAAACGATTCCTGTCCCTGCCGTTTCGTTCCAGATCCTGACGGAGACTCGCCGCCTGAGCCGCAGGGTCATTACCATAGCCAAGCATGGACTTCAGGCTTGACAGATAGGCGGCATATACTCCAATAGCCTGAGCCGCGGTTCCCCAGAAGTCTGAGGCTTCCGCGATTCCCCCAACAGGAAGGAGGCAGGCAAGGGTTACATGCATCCCCACCAGAAGCTTTGACAACCTGCTTTTACAAAACCTAATCATCAGCATAACCCCTAAAAAGACTATTAATCCAGAAGCTTATCCAGTCCGACAGTAAGCCCCGAAAGAGACCTTACCCGCTTGCATGCCAATACCACTCCCGGCATGAAGGATTCCCTGTTCATGGAATCATGGCGAATTGTCAGTGTCTGTCCAAGGCCTCCGAAAATAACCTCCTGATGGGCAACGTAACCCGGCAGACGAACACTGTGAATATGCATACCCTCATAGTCCGCGCCTCTTGCCCCCGCAAGCTTTTCTGTCTCCTCAGGATGTCCCTGTCCATGCGCCTTCCTAACCTCCGCGATCATGGCCGCTGTCTGGACAGCAGTCCCTGAGGGAGCATCCAGTTTCTTATCGTGATGCAGCTCAATGATCTCCACCTCAGGCATATACTTTGCGGCCTGACGAGCCATGAGCATCATAAGGACCGCACCAATGGCAAAATTGGGAGCAATAAAGGCAGGAGTGCCCTGCTTCTCTGCTTCCTCACGGATCTTTGCCTTTGCCTCCTCTGAAAGACCGGTTGTTCCCACTACAGGAGAAACCTTGTGGCAAAGGGCTGTCATAACATTATCGAATACAACATCGGGACGGGTAAAATCCACCATGACCTCCGGTTTTTTGCCCTCCAACGCTGCCGCAAGATCCGTCTCCACCAGAATTCCGTTTGACCCACGGCCCAAGAGCTCACCCACATCTGTACCGCCCCGTACATCTACCGCTCCAACCAGCTCCAGTTCCTCATCATCCAGCACCGCAGCCAATACGGCCTGTCCCATACGTCCGCATGCTCCATTCACTAAAACCTTAATCATAAAATCCACTCCTTACCATACGCTGCTATAACGGTGAATTTCATCCCTCAGAATGATTACGGGATAAAATCCAAAGCCATCCTTGTTCATAAACTCCATGCAAAACCGTGTTTTCACTGCCTCTTACACGAAATCTAATTCCATAC
>DOYB01000260.1 GCA_003518745.1 Selenomonas sp.
ATGCGTCATCCGTAAGACAATACACCTTGCTAAGTTCTTCCTCGATTTCTTCCGTCCAAGGCCGTGAAGCCAAAGCCCATAGGCCTCTTCCGGCCAGATCAGCTTCACTCGTTACGGTCAAAGCCCATCTTACAAAGTGATTAAGCATATACCAACGGTTCTCCACTTCTGTACTGACAGAAGCTGAAAGCATTCCCTCTGCATCCGAACCGAAAAACTCACTGAAGCAATCCGGTGATATACCTGCGAATTCTTCCAGACCGTAAAACCGCTCTATATTCTCCTCATGGAATCCCAATCCCCTTAGGATAACTGCCCACAGAGGCGCAAAAGGATTTTTCTCATAGCCTTCCGTAAGTTTTGCCGTGGCAGGAATCTCCAAATACTTGCACAACGCCAAGAAGGGATTCTTCTGCGTCTTGGGGAAAAGCTTATCGAAGTTTTCGCCAATGATTTCCCTCCAGTATTCAATATGCAAATCCTCGGGACGATGTGAAAAGGCGCGAAGTTTTCGATACCCCTTAGTATTGCTGTCAGGAGGGATGTATGCGTTGTCGCCTGCCTCCGAAAGGAGATATGATATTGCCTTTTCGGTGACAATGCCCGGTATATCCAAAGCGAAATCTGACCAATCCTTGCCGATGGGAGAAAATGCTGTCGTGTCTTCGCCCACGCGGAAATCTTCACCGATAGTCAGCAGGCAGCTTTCAAGATTTTCTGCCTCCAACGATATGCTGAAATCAGTGACGTTTATCGTTATGGGAATATGAAGTATTTCAGCCTGAATATCAATGCTCCCGTCCATATGTCGTCGCAAAATCCACCCCACGGGCGAATTGATATTTTTAGGGGCGTTTTCGGCATAGGAGACATCAATATGCGCCGTAAAGCGAGCAACCCTGCCATGCATACGGCAACCGGAGACAGAACGAATGCTGTCCTCGCGTTCCACATGGTGAATCTTTTCAAAGCACCGATGCTCAGGACACCATACCAACCGTTGACGAAGCGACGCACGGAAGTATGACCGGCTAAAGTCATGATAGGCTGGGTTCATGTATTCGGCCTTAAGCGCCGTCAGATGGCCATATGCGCCTTCTCGCTTTCCCCATAGGATATCCGCTATGAGAACCGCGGAAGTATTTGGGGCTGCCACCAACTGCTCCTGCCAGTCATTGGTCATGGGATTATATCGATAAAAATGCGCGATTCCTGCCATATTTCCCTCCATACAACATTCCTCCCCGGCATCTTGCTTGTTTTACCCATTATACCATATGTCAAGCGACATCAGAGTGGCGCACTTATCCCCCTCTGGGCTTGACTTATGACTGAATTCAGTGAGCAATCCACTTTAAACCGGTTCATTACAAAAACCTGTTACCTATGCCCATTACCCCCAAAGTTTTAAGAAAAATGAAAAAACTCCCATCAATGCAGGTAAAACTTGAAAACTTTCTCTCTCCGCCTATGGTAAAGCGCGGATATTTGCGGTATAATTTCTTTTTGTAGTTTGTTAAAAGCAAAGGAGATGAGATAATTTGAATAATGAAGCAGCCATTATGTTCCAAACTTGGGGTCCCATACTTATAATGGTCGTGATTTTCTACTTTTTGCTATATCGTCCTCAGAAGGCTGAGCAGAAGCGTCGCAAGGCCATGCTTGACAATCTCAAGAGTGGAGACCGTGTCGTCACCATAGGCGGCATCTATGGCACCCTTGGCGAAATCGGTGAGAAAAGCGTCATGCTTAAGGTTTCAGACCGGGTGGAGATAGAGGTTGCCCGCGCCGCGATTAATGGCAACATTTCCCAAGAAGAAAGCAATGAGTGAGCCGGCTCCAACCCTCTACACTGTATCCAGGAAGAATCAGGTCAGACGGGATATGCTTGAACGGAGAAGGGCTCTTTCCACAGAGGCTAGGGAAACCGCAAGCCGTAAAATCCTGCAACGGCTATACAGTGAACCTATTTATCTGCAGGCAGGCACCGTAATGGCATACGCTCCGATTAAGGATGAGGTGAGCCTTTATCCCCTTCTGGAGAACTGCCTAAAAGAAAACAGGAAACTGGCCATTCCCCTTATTACGGGAAAAGGGCATATGGAGGCTGTGCATGTCCCATCCCTTGACGTGCTCACTGAAGGCGCCTATGGTATCTTAACCGTGGCAGAGGAGAAGCGGCAGCTTTTGTCTCCTGAACTTATTGACTGTGTTATAGTCCCCGGCGCGGCATTCTCCATCAGGGGAGACCGTCTGGGACTGGGTGCCGGATACTATGACCGTTTTCTGGAACGGTGTACGGAGGCTGCCAGAATCGCCCTTGCCTTTTCCTGTCAAGTGGCCAATGAGCTTCCGATTGAACCCCATGATGTTAAGATGGATATGATCATAACCGAAGCAGGATGTATTAAAATCAGGGAAACATCCCTAAAGAAAGGATTTGAAACAGTTGCGAAGAGATAGTCTCATCAAGCTGATTGCCTGTATTGTAATCATAACGGGAATCTTCATTGCATTTGTGCATCCCCTGGCAAACAGCATACGGCAGGGACTTGACCTGCAGGGTGGAACCCACGTAGTGCTGGAAGCTGAAGACACCCCGCAGGCTCAAGTAAATGATGATGCCATGCAGCGCGTGGTAAAAATCATGGAAAAACGAGTAAACGAACTGGGTTTGACAGAACCCATAATCCAGCGGGAGGGCGAGCGCCGTATAATCATCGAGCTGCCCGGTATCAAGGACCCTGACAAGGCCATCCAGACCATAGGCAAGACGGCTATGCTGGAATTCAAGGACGAGGAAGGGAATACGGTCCTCACGGGTACCGACTTGAAAGATGCCCAGGCCGCCACAAATCCGCAAACGAACCAGCATGTAGTTCACCTTGAGTTCTCCGATGAAGGCGGACAGAAGTTCGCGGATCTCACCACTAAAAACGTTGGACGTACAATTGCCATCCTGTTGGATGGAGAGGTTCTGACCGCTCCAAATGTGCGTGAGCCCATTCTCGGAGGCAAGGCTGAGATTTCCGGCCAGAAGACACTGGAGGAAGCACAGCAGCTTGCGGTTCTGCTCCGTAGCGGTGCCCTGCCGGTCAAGGTAAATATCATTGAGACCCGCACCGTTGGGCCATCCCTTGGACAGGACTCCAAGGACAAGAGCCAGTTCGCCTTCGTCATAGGCATAGGAGCCGTTCTGATATTCATGCTGGCCTTCTACAGGATGTCGGGCTTCATTGCCGATGTGAGCCTTATGGCCTACACGATACTTTTGCTCTTCATACTGAAGTCACTGGATGCGACGCTTACACTTCCCGGTGTGGCCGGTATCATCCTCTCCATAGGTATGGCAGTTGATGCCAACGTGCTGATCTTCGAGCATTTCAAAGAGGAATACCGCATGGGCAAGAGCCTGCGCCTCGCCATGGATGCCGGCTTCAACCGTGCCTTTACCACCATTTTCGACTCCAATACCACCACCATTATCGCGGCGGCAGTGCTTTTCTTCTTTGGAACGGGCACCATCCGCGGCTTTGCCATCACACTTGGGCTTGGTGTCATACTGAGTATGTTCACTGCTATAACCCTTACCCAGTATATGCTGAAAATGCTTATCGCTTCACGCATATTTGACAGCCCCGGTGCCTATGGCGCGGACGGGTTCATGCTCTTTGACCCCAAGGATGTAAAGGTGGTGAAGAAGGATGCCTAAGTTTGACATTGCAGGACGCGGCAAGGTGTGGTTCATCATCTCCCTGCTGGTCATTATCCCAGGTCTCTTCAGCATGGCCACCAGAGGCTTCAACTTCGGTATCGACTTTACCGGAGGCACCATCATCGACCTGAAGTTCGACCAGCCCGTCACCATCGTTCAGGTGCGTGACAGCCTGAGGCAGTATGGCCTTGATGGCAGCGTCATCCAGCTTTCCGGCGAGGATTCAGGCGTTGAAGCTTCTCAGGATGTTATGATCCGCACCATAGACCTTGAGGAAAATGACCGAAAGGCAGTTATGGCAAGTCTCAAGAGTGAAATCGGAGACTATCAGGTCATGCGAGAAGAAAAGGTGGGCGCCACCATTGGCGGCGAGCTCATTATGAATGCCGTCATGGCCCTGGTGATTTCATGGGTGCTTATAATCCTCTATGTGGCGGCCCGCTTCGAGTTCCGATTCGGTATTGCCGCGGTGCTGGCGCTGGTACATGATATTCTCATCGTGCTTGCCGTTTTCTCCTTCACCCAGAGGCAGGTTGATTCCTCATTTGTCGCGGCGCTGCTTACCATCGTCGGTTACTCCATCAATGATACCATCGTTATATTCGACCGTATCCGTGAAAATCTGAAGCTGCACTTCCGTCGCGGCGGTGACGTGGTTGAACTGGTTAACCGTTCCGTCTATCAGACACTGACCCGTTCCCTATACACGGTTTTCACCGTATTGTTCACCACACTGGCACTTCTCTTCTTCGGAGGAGAAACCACCAAGGACTTTGCCTTCGCGCTCCTGGTTGGTTTTGCCAGCGGCTGCTATTCCTCAATCTTCATAGCCGGCCCGCTCTGGGTTACCCTTCGCAACTGGGCAGAGGCCAGAAAGAAGGCAGCCCGCAAAGCTGTGCAGTAAGAGTTTATACCTGAGGAGGATTAGTCCATGATGCCAAAGGCTCAGTGGGAAATCGAAGGTGAGCTGCTCCAGCTCCAGATTTCCATGGATAAACTGAATAAAAGACAAGACCTTACGGAATCCGAAAAGGAACGACTGGCAGACATGGGAAAACGCAAGGAGCTCCTTCAAGAGCTGCTTCGGAAAGAAAAAATGAAACTGCGGTAAAAAAGGCCGTGAGGAAGGCGCATCAAATGCCCTTCTTCACGGCCTTTCATTATGCTGTTATACCTTCAAATGAACTGTCAGACATCCGCCTTCCAAAGTCCATGGAGATTACAGTAAGCAAATACCGCCACAGGCTCGTCTCCATGCGCAAGCTGGAATACTGCCTCAGGCGCGCTGTCAGGAGTCAAATGCCTCATCTGCGCTCCATTCTTCGTCTGAAGATGTATCCATTCGATGAAATGCTCGGCAGTCATGGGATGGGCCACGGAACCGACCTTCACAGTGACCTTCGCACCGGCCTTGTCAAACTCAGGCACCGGCACATGCTTCTCCTGAGCCGCGTCCGTCGTGTTTGCTGTAAGCTCGATCATTGGCTTGCCGCAGCAAACCAACTGTCCGCCGCCATTATTGATCAGCCCCACCATATTGCCGCAAAGCTCACACTTGAAAAACTTGTTTGCCATAAACTCTCCTCCTTACATTGACACTGTTAGCCTACACCTTTAGTCTACACTAAAAATCGCTATGTCACAAGCACATACACGGTAGTTTTTTAATACCTGAATCCGTGAAACTCGAATGCTGTCCGTCCCCCTTCGGGGGCGGGGGACCGCCATCGGCGGTGGTGGGGG
>DOYB01000007.1 GCA_003518745.1 Selenomonas sp.
AGCAGGGCACCCTTTTGAATGTAGGCATTGCCGGCGGGTATGGTGTAGTCGGGGGTATGAGGAAAGAAACGCTGTTTGCCTACCTGGTTGTTATAGGTGTAGGCAAGGCTGGTTCCGTTATTGTCGATTATGAGTGCTGTCGCGGAGCTGATGAGTGGGTAGAGGAGCAGTGTCATGAAGCAGGTAATAAATACGAGGCTCTTAGAAAAACCCGCGGTCAAAACGGTTCCTTCGCGTAGGCGTGTTATTTTGTGCATAGGGCATCATCCCTTCTTTTTTAGAAAATTATATCACATTTACATGGGATTTTCCATATGCATAGTTTCTACAAAGCAACTAAAACTCCGTGCGAAACAGTGTTTCGCATCCCTAAAGGGACTAACTTCGTGTCGCTACGCCCTTACACGAAATCTAAGCTCCCCTGCGCCCTGATTGGCTTGACTCACTAAGATTTCATAGTAAAAAATTTTATTTTTTTTGTAATGGATCGCAAGGTCAAGCGTAAGTATGTATGAAAGCAGGAAAATGAAATTAAAGCACGAATTGAACATCTGAGAGGGTATTGCGTGGTTTGATTCTACAAATTTAGCGATATAAAGCGGATAGGAGCTGATTATAATGACTATGGAGAATGATTACAGGACAATTGATTTTTCGGGTTTCAGCAAGGTTAAGGAAAGTCTTAGGGATAAACTGCACGAGGTGCGCGATCAGAAGGCCGGCAGGGTAGAGCTGAGCTGGGATGAGCTTGATTATGCGGCCGCGGCCGGCGGAATGCAGGTAAAAAATGACGGGCTCAAAGCCGATTCCGCTGAAGAGGATTGATGCATTTAGTGTAGCAGTGGATTTGCTGTATTTGCGAGGAATAGATTGTGTATATGAATATCCGCCAATGAGACCGGCAGAGTGCTGATTTCATTGGCGGATTTTTGTGTTTTGTTACTTTACAAGCTCGTAGCCTGCTTCCTCTATGACCTTAGCGAATTCCTCCATTGAGATTTCCCGGTTCATGGTGACGGCTGCTGTTTTTGTCTCCAGATTTACCTGAACCTCTGTAACCCCCTCCATTTTGGAAAGGGCATTGGTCACATGCTTTTTGCAATGGTCACACATCATTCCTTCTACCTTCAATTCCTTTGTCATTGTCGAAGCCTCCTTTAAATTCCTGTCATTTGACACTGTATCACTTGAAGGGGTGGTATCATGCAGCCCTTCGTGATTGCTTGGGTTGAAGAAGTTGAGCCTCAGGGCATTCATGACTACGCAGACGCTTGAAAGGCTCATGGCCGCGGCGCCAATCATGGGGGAGAGTTTTATGCCGAAGGCGGGATACAGAAGACCCGCGGCAAGGGGTATGCCTATTATATTGTATATAAAGGCCCAAAAGAGATTCTCTTTGATGTTCAGCATGACCGCCCGGCTGAGGCGAATGGCGCTTACCGCGTCCAGCAGGTCATTGCGCATGAGGACGGCCCCCGCGCTTTCGATAGCGATGTCAGTTCCGGCTCCGATGGCAATGCCCAGGTCTGCCTTTGCGAGGGCGGGGGCATCGTTTATACCGTCGCCGATCATGGCAACTTTCCGGCCATCTTTCTGCAAGCGCTCTATGTGAAAAGCCTTGCTTTCCGGTGTTACACCCGCGATGGCTTGGGTAATGCCCACACGTTTGCGTACTGCCTCGGCAGTACGTTCCTTGTCCCCCGTAAGCATGATTACTTCCATGCCCATTTTACGGAAGCGGCGGATGGCATCAAGGCTGGTGGCCTTTTCAGTGTCGGCGGCCGCAAGCAGTCCAACAAGCCTGTGATTTCTGGCAAAGAGCAGGGGCGTTTTCCCTTCATCTGCCAGACTGTCCAGTTCGTCCTGAAATTCTGAGACATCTACACCTTGTTCCTTCATCAGGGCTTCATTTCCCGCAAAATATACGAGACCGTCGTGCTCCGCGCTTATGCCGCGTCCGAACATAGCATGGAAATTAGTCATGACAAGAGGGGGTATCCCTTCCTTTTCTGCTAAATCCAGCACGGCCTTGCCAAGGGGGTGTTCACTGCCATGCTCGATGCCTGCCGTAAGGGCAATGAATTTGTCACGGGGGAGGCCGATGGCCTTCACGTCGGTTACATGGGGACGTCCCTCTGTAATAGTGCCGGTCTTGTCCATGACTATGGTGTCGATGGATTGGGCTATTTCCAATGCTTCTCCGGATTTTATCAGTATACCGTTTTCCGCGCCCTTGCCGGTACCCACCATTATGGCAACGGGGGTGGCAAGGCCAAGGGCGCAGGGGCAGGATATAACGAGGATTGAAATGGCAATGGAGAAGGCAAACTCCACCCCGGCGCCATTGATAAGCCAAAAACCTCCCGCAATGACGGCTATGGCTATGACGGCAGGGACGAAGATACCGGCGATACGGTCTGCCAGCTTTGCTATGGGAGCCTTGCTGGCGCTTGCCTCCTCCACCAATCGTATCATCTGACTGATGGTGGAGTCTTCTCCCACTCGTTTTGCCGTGAAACGTATTAAGCCACTCTGGTTTATTGTGGCGGAGATAACAGAACTCCCCGGCTGTTTCTCAACAGGTATGCTTTCGCCTGTTATTGTGGATTCATCTATTACGGTGGTTCCCTGGGTTATTATTCCGTCGGCCGGGATTCTTTCTCCGGGACGGACCAGGACCTCATCTCCTATTACGAGATTCTCAACGGGAATCAATGTTTCAATACCGTTTCTGATGACGGCGGCCTGTTTTGGGGCAAGGTCGGTCAGTTTTTTTAGGGCGGAGCCTGTTCTGCCCTTTGCCTTGGCCTCAAGGTACTTTCCCAGGGTAATGAGGGTTACTATGGTGCCGGCAGATTCAAAATATAGATTCGTACTGTACTCAGTTACGAGTGCCATATCTCCATGTCCCAGTCCCCATCCTATGCGAAAAAGCGCAAAAGCACCGAATACGGCGGCTGCCATGGAACCCATACCCACAAGGCTGTCCATGTTGGGGGAACCCTTGAAAAGGTTCCGAAAGCCGTTGATATAGTATTTTCGGTTTAAATACATAATGGGAAGTATCAGCAAGAACTGTGAGAAAGCGAAGGTTATGGCATTTTCCGGGCCTTCAAATAGCTCTGTCATGATGTCCGGAGCGGGAAGTCCAAGCATTTCCTCCGTCATGTGATGCATGGCAATGTACATGGTGGGAATCAGGAAAACTATTGACCATATAAGCCGTTCCTTCATTTGCCTGATTTCCGTATCAATGGTCTGTTCCCGGGGTGATGAGGTCTCCGGCTTCACTGTTCCGGCAGCTTTAAGGAAAGCACCGTAGCCTGCCCCTTCGACAGCTTCTATTATATTGCTGCTGCTCAGGGCACCCTCGTCGTATTCAACCTGCATGCTGTTGGTCAGAAGATTCACGCTTACGTGTTCGTCACCCACAAGCTTTGCCACTGTGCGCTCCACTCTGGAGGAGCAGGCTGAGCAGGTCATGCCTTTGATATCATATTTTTCTTTTTTCATCAGTCATCCCTTCTATTGAGATTGATAATACATTGCTTCAAGCATATACATCTCGGTGATTTTTGTCAAGAAAGTAAGCTCCGTGCAAAACGGTGTTTGCACGGAACCCTTACACGAAAACTAAACTCCTCTGCGCCTTGCCACTGCGGGACTAGCTCCGCGTCGCAGGCTTGACTCGCTAAGATTTCATAGTAAATATCCAAGAAAATTTTTGTGAGAAGCAGGGTTTATGAAGAAGATGTTGAATGTATACATAATATGAAATGATGGCAAGGATGGGCATTATTCATCATAGCCTAATATGAGGAGGATTCTTATGGCAACAGGAGATATGATCAAGCAAAATGGGGATGTGACTAATCGACTGGCTTCCGCTATCGATGAAATCGTGTCTTCCACACAGACTGTGTACGAAGCAGTTGAGCAGGTGGCAAAGAGCGCGAGTGTCCTGGCTAAGGCGGGTCAGGAGTCTGTGGAGCAGGCAAAGCTCCTGCAGGCTAAGAATGCCGACACCATAAAGGTCATCGATTTTATTACGAATATCGCTGGACAGACTAACCTGCTTGGCTTGAACGCGGCTATCGAGGCTGCTCGTGCCGGCGAGCAGGGACGCGGCTTCGCCGTTGTGGCGGAGGAGGTCCGCAAGCTGGCTGAGCAGTCCCGTGAGGCAACGGAGAAGATTCAGGCAACCTTGAATGAGATGAATAAGGCCGTGGACGATATAGCAAAGACCATTGAGACCACCGGAGCTATCAGTGAGCAGCAGGCGGCCTCCACGCAGGAGATTACGGCTAACCTTTCACGTGTTACAAAGGCGGCTGAGGATTTGAAGCAGTACGTTGAGAGACTGTGAAGCTGCTTTAAAAATAATGTGTTTGTGTTCGGAAACGGTCTTTGTCTGACTGCGTCCGAATGCCGTGTATGTATAAACGCCCGCATTCCTGTGCGGGCGTTTTCGTAAATAGGGAGGTTTTATGGAGCAGATATCGCAAATTTTCTTGGAGTTTATCGCATCCTGGGGATATGTGGCAGTAGCCGTGCTTATGGCTATGGAAAACGCGTGTATACCGATTCCCAGCGAGTTGATTTTGGGTTTTGCGGGTTATCTTATATTCGCTGACCAAATGACCTTTGCCGGAGCATTGACGGCGGGCATGATCGGAGGCATGGCAGGCTCGATATTTGCCTATTGGGTGGGACATGCAAAGGGGCGTAGGTTCGTTGACAGGTATGGCAAGTATTTCCTGATAAAGAAGTCTCATGTGGATCTGGCCCAGAGATGGTTTGACAAGTATGGCATCAGGGCTGTATTCTTCAGCCGTATGCTTCCGGTGGTGAGAACCTTCATTTCGCTGCCCGCGGGCTTTGCCCATGTGAAGTGGAAACCCTTCCTGTTCTATACCTTTGTTGGCTCCCTGCCTTGGACAGCGCTCATACTGTTTGCGGGAATGAAGCTGGGAGAGGGCTGGAAGCTCCTTACCAAGTGGGGACACGAGGCCAGTATCATCTTCGTGGTTGTCTGCGTGGCTGTGATACTGTTCTGGTACTTGAAACGGAAAAAGAAGTAAACTCGTTTCGAATTTACTTCTTAAGCAGCATGTCATCGATTAGTTTGCCATCGGTCAGATAGCAGCGAAGTCTCAGTTCTTCTTCATCGGCATCCAGGGTTATGTAGCTGGCATTTTCCGGCTGTGGGGCAGTTGCCTTGTCGAATTCCCGTGAGATTGGGACGCTGTATAGCTGATCTCCTGAAAGACCGCATAGCACGTACACCGGACCGTTGTCTGAGGGCCTGCCCTTCAAGATATGGCGGCGGTTCCTATAGACATGAAGGTGGCCGGTCACTACGAGATCTATGCCGCAGGTTTCGAAGTCGGGCATGAAGTTTTTCCCAATCTCGTTTATGTAGACATCTCCCTGTGTGGGGGAGGGGGATTCATATTCTATGACATCCTTGTGCATCAGCACGACTTTCCAAGGGCAGTGGTTTTTCCTTATATCATGGAGAAACCACTGCCTTTGTTCGTTGTAAAGTCCGGGTTTAAGACCATCCAGTTCCTCGAATTGGTTGTTCAGGACAATGAAGTGGACATCTCCGTAGTCGAAGGAGTAATAGTAGCCCGGGAAACGGGTGCTTTGGTTGTGGGGTACGACGAAGTGCCTCAGATAGCCTTCGGGAAGGCACATTTGCCACTGTGGGTCATAGCATTCGTGATTCCCCATTACGGGAACGAAAATATGGGATTTAAGCAGGTTTTCTGCTCCTTCGTACCAGCCCTTCCAGTGGTAGTAGAACTGTCCGTTGTCCGTAAGGTCGCCAATGACCGTTGCCAGCGCGGCATTTGGGTGGCGGTAGTGGGCAGCCTCCGCTATGTTGCGCCATACCGAATAGTTTTCGCACTGGGAGTCCGCGAATATAAGCATTTGGAAATGTCCGGGATGCACAGTTGTAATTGGCATCCAGCCTGTGGCGCGGCTGCCGTTTGCTATGCGAAATTCATAGTCAGCTCCCGGGGTAAGCCCGGTCAGCCGACAGGCATATATGAAGGTTCCGTTTCCCTGCTGTTCCAGATAGTCAACAGAAACTTGCCCCCAAAGGGCCTGTTCGGATTTTATCATTCTGTACTCAAGTTGGGGAGTTCCCAGCTTTTTCTTTGTCTGCCACATGATTGTCCGGCAAGTATCCGCGGGATTGGTTAAGATTTGTTGGATAAATTCTACATTGGAAAGGCTATTGGTGTAGTCGGCAGGGATATGGTAGCCATTTTGAGTTACAGCTGCCTTGGCGGAGTTTGGAAGGACTGATGTGATACCAAGGGCAAGGCATATCCTGCCGCACCACTCTATGAATTGGCGTCTTGATAGCATGGTTTTAATTTCCTTTCGGAAATGGGGATTTATGTGACAAATCGTCCGCTCGGAATGGGAATGTCCAACGCTCCATCTGGACATTCCCATTCCTACCGGAGAAACGTGGACTATGAGATAATCCGACGTCCCCATTTATTCATAACGGTTTTCTCAGTGGGCCTTTTTACATTTTCCTAAATTTTATATCCGTAGGATAGGCCCATTTCTGCAGTTCCTCGGGTGGGAAGGCATACGGCTCTTTTCCACCGGTGACAGCAAGGGTGTGATAATATAGCTCGGATATTTCCTCAATATAACAGGCCTTGAGGTATGCTCCGGAGATATCAGTCCGGTCTATTGCGACGGCTCCATGTCCTTGGAGAAGTATGGCATCGGCTTCCTTGGCCGGTTCTATGATGGAGTCAGCCAGGGCTGTGGTGCCTGGGCGTCCATAGGGAGCCACCGGAATTCGGGCCTGGCTGCAGTTAAGGTGGGAAATTTCATATATTACGGCAGGGACAGGTTTGTTCAAAATCGCGAAAACAGTCGCGTACATGGAGTGGGTATGGGCAACAGCCATGACATCGGGGCGCACCTCATAGAGCTTTATATGCATCATGGCCTCGCTGGTGGGACGGAGTCCCGTTTTGTTCTCGATGACATTTGCTTCCATGTCCATTACAACCATGTCGTCTATTGTAAGCTGTTCGCGGTCAACGCCTGTGGGGGTGATGACTATGAGGCCGGTTTCGGAGTCCCTGGCAGAGAAGTTACCTGATTTATGTTTGCAAAGGCCTTCCCGCTGGGCCCGCTTCGCAATATCCATAACATCTGCTTTAAGCTGTTCCAGCATATTTTGTCACCTCGCTGTTTTTATTTAGGCATCAGGCAGCAGGCAACCCTTGAGGATATCTTTTCAAAGAATTCATAGGGAATCTGTATGTTGCCCTGCATTCCCGAGCCCATGTCGAATTTCGGCCTGTTGCTGCCGTGAAAGTCCGTGCCCGCAGTGGGAAGGAGCTTATGCTTTTCTATCATTTGGCGGGCAAAGGCTCTGTCTTCGGGAGTGTAGTCAGGATAGTCCCATTCCATGCCGTCAACCCCAAGCTCATGCAGTTCAGTAATCAATTGTTCCTGTTCTTCTCTTGAGCAGTCCATGAGACCGATTCCTTTATGGAAATGAGCAAGAGAGGTGATACCGTGGGCAGAATGCACCAGCGGGATAGAATCCTCCACCTCAATTGTTTCAGCTATGCCCAGCTCTTTTATGGCAGGATTCAGGTATTCGTCCCATATGGGTCTGAGAGTTTCATACATATGGAATGAGGCTATGCAGCGCATTACTGCGTAGATATCAACGGGCTTGCCCTTGTTTTGGGACTGAACCATATCCATATCAATGTCCAGTCCCTTTTTCCTCACGAAATTGATGATTTCGGGTATGCCATTTTCCTTTATGGCCCGTATAGCATGATATAACTTTATGATGTCAGGATGCGTTTGATCAAATCCCAGGCAGACAATGTGCAGCTTATGCCCCTTATAGCTGGAGGACAGCTCCATTCCCGGAAGGAATCCCAGTCCCAACCTTTCCGAAGCGGCCCAGGCCTCTTCGTTGCCTTCAATACTGTTATGGTCAGTAAGAGCAAAGGCGGAAAGTCCCTTGGTCTTCGCGTATCCGGCAAGCTCACTTGGGGTCATTGTACCGTCGGAAGCCGTGGAATGTACATGTAAATCTATTGTCTTCATTATGTTTCATACTCCTTATTTTACGGAAGGGGAAGCTTCAAAGGCCAATGGGAGCCGCAGAAGGCTTACTCGCTGCCTTTAGCGGGCAGATGTTTCTTTTGGTACCACCAGGCGCCTCCAATAAGCACCACTGTGAATACGCAGACTACAATCAATCTGGTGGGGTCCTCCTCCTTCATAATCGTGTCGTGGCCGATTATGGCTTCGATACCTGTGGAGGGGAATTTGCCTATCAGGGAGGCTATCACATAGTCCCTCATACTGAGGGAGGAAAGAGCGCCAACGGCATTCAGCAGAGCCGATGGGAGATAGGGAACCATGCGGGCTATGAGCATGACGGTGAAGCCCTTTTCGCTGCTGTACTGGTCGATGTTGCTCAGGTATTTGCTCTTGCTGATGACTTTTTCCGCTGTTTCCCTGAAGAAGAAACGAAGCAGCACGAAGCTGATCGTAACGCCTACCGTCTCCGCGACACAGGATAGTATTATGCCCGGCACTATGCCGAATATTATCGTATTCGCGGTGGAGAATATTATAGCGGGGGGGAAGCCCAGGGCATTGACGAAGAGGGTGAGCCAGAAGCTGAAGAAGATTGCCCAGGGACCGAAGGACTGTATGTAGGCGGCCGTTTCCAGTATATCCCCGTGGGCAAGCATCCTGCCCAGATAGGGGAAAAAGTTGGGGTCGAGAAAATGTATGACAGCGAACAGCAGGACCAGAAGCAGAGCCGCGATTACGCGCACCATGCCCATTGACATTTTGAGCTTCAATCAGGATTCCTCCCCATAGCTTTGAATTTTATGAAAGCCTGACGAAAATCGCAGGCTTTTAATCTTGACTGCCCTCTAGTGTAAACCCTCGTTCATCTTTATATCAATTGCCCGCTATGTAGCCATCTGCTTTGTCATCGTCGGTTGACGTAGCACCGTTATGTCGCCCTCCTCTTCCTAGCATCTGACCACATATCGAACAATTGATTATTCTAAATCTGAACGAGGTCTTACACTAG